>CAYTAP010000044.1:0-26720 GCA_964435775.1 uncultured Tepidisphaeraceae bacterium | reverse complement strand
CGCCTGCGTGCCGACCGGCATGAACGCCGGGGTGTCGAACACACCATGCCGCGTCGTCACGCGCCCGCGGCGAGCGCCGCCATCGACGGCCAGAAGTTGATACGAAAGCGACCCAGCCATAAGCCCCCTAGAAATACACTCCATTGCCCGTTAAAGGAAACAGGGCCGGATTTTTGATTTTTGATTTTCGATTTTTGATTTTTGATTTTTGATTGAAATGCAATGGTTCTACGCGGGTGTTCAATGAAACGTCGTCACCCAAATATTGAAAATCCCAGGCCGGCCACAATCAACGCGACGGGAATCCCGAAGATGACCGCCGCGACCAAACATCCCTTGCCCAGCCCGACCGTCGTTCGCGAATAGATTCGGTTGTACGCGGCCCGTCTGGGGTTGGTCAGCCATCCCCAGCCACGCGGCGCTTTAAGTCCCATCGAGTGTCGGATGTAGCGTTTGAGCGATGTTCTTGCCGCAATACGCTTGCGGATGGATGGTCGACGAAATCCGAATCGCATGCCGGTCTCCCTTCATTTCATGCAAGGCCCACAGGCCAGTGAGAAGGTCCGCCAGTTCCCCGGGCGGACCTCTCGATCAGATTTTACACGTTGTCTCCGCATTGCACATCGGCGCAGAGTGAACTTTGGCATTCACAAGGAGACCGCCCATGTGCTTCTGGCTGCTCTTGATCATTTTGTTCATTCTCGCCGTCTCCAGCGCGCCGGCGTATCCGTACAGCCGTGAGTGGGGATATTACCCCAGCGGCGGGTTCGTTATTCTTCTAATCATCCTCCTGATCCTGTGGTGGGCCGCCTTTCTGCCGGGTTGGGGACAATACGGATACTGGTGGTGATGTCTGGCAGAGAATCGTCGCCTGCTGCCGTCGGGCGGCTCGTGCATTACACTTTGTTCCATGGATGACGTCTGGATATTCGCCAATCCGATCGCCGGGCGGGGCCTTGGACGGCGGCTCGCGCATCGGTTGCATCACCGGCTGACGCACGAGAAGTTCACGCCGCACCTGTTCTTCGACCCGGCCGACACGATCCCCGATGATCTGCTCAAGAATATGAAAGACGTTCGCGCGGCGATCATCATCGGCGGGGATGGCACGTTGCGAACGGTGGCCGGACGGCTGTATCGGGATCATCTCGCGCATGCCTCGTCAACCACGGACAACGGACCACGGACCACGGCCCCCCTTCATCCTTCATCCTTCGTCCTTCATCCTTACCCCCCTCCTCCCCTGCTCATCGTTCCGCTGGGTACGGCCAATTTGATGGGGCGGCACCTGGGGATTCATTGGGCGCGGGTGAACGCGGAGGACAAGCTCATTACGGCGCTGCGGGAAAGGCGGACGGTGGCGATGGATGCGGCGATGGCGAACGGTCGGTTATTTCTGCTCGTCGCGGGCGTGGGGATCGACGCTCATATCGTGCATGAGCTTGACCGCATCCGGCGCGGGCCGATCCGATACGCCAGCTATGCGATTCCGGCGGCGCTGGCGCTGGCCCACTATGATTATCCGCCGCTGACAGTCACAGTGGATGATCGGGTTGTCTTTCGGGATCAACCTGCGATGGCGTTCGTGGGGAATATTCCCGAATACGGCACGGGATTTCCGCTGCTCCCGCATGCCCGGCCGGATGATGGGTTGCTTGACGTGTGCGTGACGCCGTGCGCGTCGGCCAAGGAGGTGGCCGGGCTGTTTTTGCAGGCGGCGGCGGGTGAGCATCTGGACGCCAAGGGAGTCGTCTATGTAAAAGGGCGTCGCATCAGGATCGAATCAACGCACAATGTTCCGGTGCAGATTGATGGGGAGGCGGCCGGTCACACGCCGCTGGACATTCGGATGCTGCCGTGGCGGATCGAGTTCATCGCGCCGCCTGGCGCGGCCATCACGTCATCGCACGCCACGCCACTGGCGCGGGCGGCGAAGTTTGTCCTGTCGCAGGCAAGCCCCATGATCAAACGAGGCCGGGCACTCTCCAAACGCATGGGGAGACGCTCCGAACCTTGATGGGCAGGACGGCACGTCACAAACGACCTACCGCTTCTTCGCCAGCGGCGAGAGAACGTCGATCAGCTCGGCGGCCTGTCTCATGTAGGCGAAGGAATGGGTGATCCCTTCGACCTCGGGGACCTTGAAGGATGCCTCGTATTCCAGCGAGTAATAGTCGTGATACTCATCGCGGGCGAAGCGGGCGAGAAGCTGGCGGAGGGGGACATCCCCCTCGCCGGCGACATATCCCTCAACCTTCGGCGCATGTCCGCAGGCGGCGCGCGGGCCGGTGGGCGGGCCAAAGTCCTTGAAATGGACGTGGGCGATCCGGCCGCGAAGGGCTTCATAGGCGCGAAGCGGGTCTTCGGGCTCATCCATGTTGTGCGCCATGAAGTTGCCACAGTCGAAGAGACACTGGAGCCAGGGGGAGCTGAAGCGGTCAAGGATCGCCAGGATTTCGTAGCTGTGGCCGGGCAGGCGGCCGTGGTTCTCCAGCGCCATGACGACGCCATGCTTTTCGGCCAGGGGCAGGCATCGCTCAAGGCCTTCGAGAACGCGAGCGAAGCCCTCGCCATATCCCATGACCTGTTTCCCTTGTGCGTCGATCATGTACCCCCCGAAGACGCGCAAGACCGGCGCGCCGACGCTCGCAGCCTCAATCAGCGCGTTCTCGACGCGGCCCACCTGCTCATTGAGCTCGGCGCGATCGTGCTTGGCGAAGTTATTACCGCAACCATATGCCGCCATTTTCAGACCCGCCGACTGGAGACGCGCGGGCAGGGTTTTGGACTGGGACGGGAAATCACGCCAGAGCCACGGATAACATTTGCTGTCGAGCAGATCGACGGCATGGAGGTTGAGCTTGGCGCAGAAGTCGACGAAGCCGTCGAGGTCCATTTTCCCGTCGCGGATCGTTGCCGACACGCTGATGGGGGTCATGCTTAGTTTCATTGGGTTCATCCATGTTGGTTGATCGCCGTCCCCCATGTTTGGCCGCCACATCGCGGAGATTTTACTGGAATGCCGGCGAGATATCACATGACGCCCGCCGCGCGACAATCTGCAGATGCCCGGCCTGGGCGGCGGAGGCGGGGTCTTTCGATAATTCCGCCTCCAGCTTGAGCAGCCGCGACACCGCGTCGGGCGCCTCAAGCAGAATTTTATTGGTCCGGACGGGAATGATGCTCTTGCCCGTGATCTCCACGACCTGCAGGCCGGCTCGCTCAAAAAGTGTGCGCAGGGACTGGGGCGTGAACATCGTCAGCTCGAAGCGTTCCCGCTGGTCGGCGGTCAGCCAGTTTGTTTTGCCGCTTTGGACGAATGCTTCGAGCGCATCGAGATTTCCGCGTTCGACGAAGTGATCCAGGGCGGCGAGTTTGTTGTCGGCGGTGGCGATGACGACGCCGCCGGGGCGAAGGATCCGCCGCATTTCGCGGACGGCGCTGACGGCATCAGAGCAAATGGACAGGGGGTCGCCCATCGCCAGCACCAATCCGAACTGATCGCCCGGCAGTTCGGGCATCGATACGATGTCCCCCACGACGAGCGTTGCTTTCTTCCCCCGCGCGCCCATCGCATCAAGCTTGGGACGGACCTGTTCGATCATCGCGGCCGCGTGATCGAGGAATGTCGTGCCGAATCCGCTTTTGAGCAGCTTGAGCCCCCACTTGCCGGTTCCGCATCCCAAATCGGCGCAGGGGGACGACAGATCGCGCGGCAGGAAGGGTTTGATCAATCGCCATGTGAGATCGTCATGAAAGCGCCAGTAGGGATCATCGTAAATGGAGTCGTACTGGCGGGAGACGCGGTCGTGATAGCGGCGCGAGGGGTCGTGGCGGTTGACGCCTCCGCGGCCGGAGTCGCGTCGGGAGGATTCACGTCGGGCAGGTCCGCGCCGCGCCATCGTCACACCCCTCCCCGTGCCAGTCGCGCGAAGGTTTCGCCGCGCTGTTCGAAATTGACGAACTGATCATAGCTGGCGCATCCGGTGCTCAGGAGCACGACGTCGCCCGGCTGGGTGAGCTGCCTGGCTTTGTCCATCGCAGTCGCCAGATCGCCGCAGGCAACAGCCCCCGCTCCCTTGTGCCCATTGAGCGATGTCAGTGCCTTGTGAATGGCCGCGCCGGTTGCGCCGATGCACAGCACGGCCTTGGCGCGTTCATATAATTTTTCAACGAGCGCATCCATCGGGAGGTGCTTGTCATAGCCGCCGACAATTTGCACGACGCTGCGCGGCGGGAAGGCGTCGAGGGCGGCAATGGCGGCCTCGGGAACCGTGGCGATGGAATCATTATAATATCGCACACCGCCCTCTTCATGAACGAGTTGGAGGCGATGGGGCAATCCCTTGAACATCCGAATCGCTTCCTGCGCCTCATCCCATGTCACGCCGATTTGACTGGCGGCGGCGAATGCGCCGTGCGCGTTGAGCTGGTTGTGACTCCCCGGCACCAGCAACTCAAACGCGCGGCCTTCCAGCGAATAGAACACAGTTTTCGCCTTCGTGCCGCGGGAGAGCGCCCGTGTCTTCTCCACCTCGGCGTTGATCACGGCGACATCGGTAGGCTTTTGAAATCGCAGGATGTTCTGCTTGGCCGACAGGTACGCTTCAAACGATCCATGCCATTCGAGGTGATCGGGCGCGATCAACGTGATGAGTGCGACCCGCGGCGACCACCCCAGATCGCCCAGGTAATCGAGCATGTAGCTTGATAGTTCGAGGACCACGAAATCGTCGGCTTGCATCCTCGGTAGATCGAAGAGGAGGGAGCCGCCGATATTGCCCCCGAGCCATGTCGTGCCCCTGGTCCGAAGCATCAGGCCGAGCATCGCTGATGTTGTGGATTTTCCCTTTGTGCCGGTCACGCCAAAAATGGTCTTGGGCGTCAGGCGTTCGACGACGAGATTGATTTCCGTCGTGGTGGGTACGCCGGCATGCGCAGCGGCCTGGAGATATTCGCCCCGCCTGGGAATCGCGGGCGAGGCGACGACCAGATCCGCATCGGTGAAATCCTCGATCCGGTGTTCCCCCAGGTGATACTCGATCGGCAACCCTTCCAGTTGCGCAACGGAATCGGCAAGATCAGCGCGGGGCTTTTGATCGGTGACAGTCACTCTCGCCCCCTGCTCGACAAGCCAACGGCTGACGGCGATGCCGCCGCCGAACCGCCCGAGCCCGGCCACCGTCACACGCTTGTTGCGCACGTCATGCATAGGAAGCCCACACCGCCCCGGCGGCACTACCCGGCGAGGATGCCGGCCACGTCACGCTTCATGTCGATCACCGCCGCCTCGACACACGCCTCCCAGTCGTCGCCGTGCGTGGAGGCGTAACGGGTGTTGCGATGGGCATAGAGGATGGATCGGCTCGCCGAGACGATCGCGCCGCGGCCGTCGATGAACGCGGCGCGGGTCATCTCACCGGTGGCGCCTTGGGCTCCGTAGCCGGGCAGCAGGAAAATCGACTGGGGAAGGCGCGTTCGCAAGCTCGCCATCGCCTGTGGCTGGGTCGCGCCGACGACCGCGCCGACGGCGCTGAAGCCGCTGGTTCCCACCAGCTCCGGCTCGGCCGCCAGGGGATGCAAGGCGTCAGCCAGGTGCTCCGACCATGTTCTCCCGTCGGCCAGGATGGCATCCTGCAATTGCGCCGAACCGGGATTGCTCGTTCGCACGAGGACAAACAATCCCTTGTTGTAGCGTTTGGCGGCGTCGATGAAGGGCGTCAGGGTGTCCAGGCCGCAGAAGGGATTCACCGTGATCGCATCGGGTACGACGATTTCCTGGTCATTGCCCATCGCTGGATCGGCCAGATGCCCGGCCGCATACGCCTGCGCGGTGCTTCCGATGTCGCCCCGCTTCACATCCCCGATGACGAGCAATCCGAGTTCCGCCGCTTCCTGAACAAGGCTGTAATACGCCTCGACGCCTTCGTAGTGATACTGCTCAAAGTAGGCCGACTGAAACTTGACCACGGGTACATGGGGCGCGATGCGCCGGAGCACCTTGATCGTGAAATCAAAAATGGCGTCGATCACGGCTTCGGAGTTGTTGGCATCCTTCCTCCCTGCCGTCAGCTTGTCGGGAAACAGTCGGAAAATTGGGTCAATGCCGACACAAATCGGTGCGCCTTTTTCGGCGATCGCGTTCATCAATCGGTCGGCAAATAATTCCGCCACGACATGCTCCTGTCACAGGCGAGCGGCCTGGTCATGCCCCGCTCCGCGATGGACTCCACCCATTTGCACCGCTCGGATGGACATCTCCGCGGCGGGTTTTCATCCCGAATGTTCCGTCACCTGGGCGCGCGCCACCGCCGCACGCGCCCCGCAACCCCCTGTGAGAAAAGTCGCAATGGCCCAGCAGCGTCGGCCGGCGGCAATGAACCACCGAAGGCGTTTATCCTTCAGCGGAGCTTCCGCCCGGTGCGCGTTGGTTTTATTTATCGTTTCCGTCGGTCGCGACGGGCTTTGCGCTTCTTGCTGCCGATCTTTCGGCGGCGCCGTGGCTTGGCCATGCGTGATGCTCCTTTCGATTGAGCCGAGCAGAGTATCGCACAAGCGCGTTCCAGTCCAGCAGTCGCAACAGGCGTTCGCGGAAAGTTTTCGATCTCCAGCACTTTTAGCGTGTCAATCCGATCCTTGACCGTTAAAATGCGGGGACACATTACGATGGATACGCCGCTGGAAGGCATAATGGCACACAAGGGATCACAAGAAGGGGTGGGTCGTCGCGCGTTTCTGGAGTCGGCCGGGGTTGGGGCGCTGGCGCTGGCGGCCGGATACCTGAAGCGTGATTTCCTTTTGCCTGCGGCGTTCGGACAAGGGATGACGGCCGCCGAGTCGTCTGTACGACAGAACATCGTCATTGTGCTGGCCGACGACATGGGGTACGGCGATGTGAAATGCTACGACCCGGCGCATTGCAAGATTCCCACGCCGCGAATTGATGCGCTGGCGCAAGAGGGGATGCGTTTCACCGACGCGCACACGACATCCTCCGTCTGCTCGCCATCGCGGTATGGCTTGCTCACCGGGCGGTATCACTGGCGAGCCGGTCTGCGTGGGGCGTTGACGATCTACCATCCGCCGGTCATTCCGCCGACGCGGCTGACGCTCCCCGAAATGCTCGGCGAGGAGGGATATCACACGGCGTGCATTGGTAAATGGCATCTCGGATTCAATTGGCCGAAGAAGAATGGCGAGATCGATTTCGCCGAGCCTGTGACGGGCGGGCCGCTGTCATGCGGTTTTGATTATTACTACGGCGTTGATTGCCCCAATTATCCGCCATTCAGCTTCATTGAAAATGAGCATGTGACGGCGTTGCCGACGGCGCATTGCCAGATCAACAAGGAGATGATCGTCAACCATGAAGGCCCGATGGCGCCGGGGTGGCGGTTCGATCAGGTGTTGCCGACGCTGGTCGAAAAAAGCGTGACGTACATCAAGCAACAGGCCCAAAAGAAGCAGCCGTTCTTTTTGTATTTCGCGCTGACCTCCCCCCACTACCCCATTGCGCCGTCGGAAAAGTTCAAGGGCAGGAGCGGGATCAACGCGCTGGGGGATTTCATCATGGAGACTGATTATGCCGTGGGGCAAATCGCCGATGCCCTCGACCGAAGCGGGGTGGGGAAGAACACGCTGTTGATATTCCTAACCGACAACGGGCACGATTCCGTGCCGGGCCTCAAGCCGTTTGAGGAGGCGGGGCATCGGATCAGCGGGCCGTTCCGGGGGCATAAGTTCAACATCGCCGAGGGAGGGCATCGCGTGCCGTTCGTCGTGCGCTGGCCGAATGTCGTCAAGGCGGGGACGGTGTGCGAGGAGACGATCACCGCCGCCGATCTGATGGCGACCTGCGCGGCCATCACGGGCTTTCATCTGCCCGACAGCGCCGGCGAAGACAGCACGAGCATCCTACCGCTGCTCCGCAGCCAAGGCGGAGGTTATCAGCACCCGCCGGTGGTGGAGCATGGCCCGGACAACGCCTTTGCCATCACCCATGATGGATGGAAGCTCATTTGGATCCCCGCCAAGGGGGGGAGGCCGGCGTACAATCGGCTGTACAATTTGAACGAGGATCCGGGCGAGCTGCACGATCAGGCGGCGGCGCATCCTGACATCGTCATGAGGCTGGCGGGGGTGATGGACGATGATATTCGTGATGGTCGAAGCACGAAGGGGAGGCCGCAGGACAATGATATGGCGGTGCAACTGCCCCAGGTCGCGCAGCGGTCTTCACCGGCGACGCGCGATGTTAAGATGAAGCGGTTGCAATGATTCGACTGATTGGCGGGGCAATTGGCGCCTTTCACATGCTGATGCACGGCGATTGACCGCATCCACCGGCATCCCGGCCATTTCGCCGCGGATTCACCCCTCGCGCCAATCGTCCGATGATAATTAAGATGCCCACCTACGCTTACACCGCCCGCGACGGATCCGGCGCCGCCCTGTCCGGCACGCTCGTGGCCAATTCGGTCAACGAGATCACGCAAATGCTGCGCAATGACGGCAAATACCCCGTCAGCATCAAGCCCGCAACAGCCGTTGCAAACAACGCTGGCGCCGCCGCCGGACCCATCAGTGACAAGGGGATCAAGATTTCGCGGGCCGAGGTGATTCAGATCGCCACGCAGTTGTCGATCATGATCGAAACCGGCGTGACACTCAGCGAGGCGCTCGATTGCGTCTCGATGCAGGTCAACAAGCCGAAGGTGAAGCGTCTCCTTGATGATTTGACGCAGCAGGTGCGGGGCGGGGGTGATTTTTCATCGGCGCTGGCGCGTCATCCGCGCAGCTTTCCGCGGCTTTTCACCGCGTTGATCAAGGCCTCGGAGCGCACGGGCATGATGGGCAAGCTGCTTCAGCGCGCCACCCACTACATGCGCGACGAGCAGGAGACGATCCGGCGGGTGAAGGGCGCCTTGACGTACCCCGGCATCATGCTCGGCTTCGCGGTGACGACGACGATCTTTCTGCTCGCGTTCGTGATGCCGCGCTTCACGACGATCTACGCCCAGAAAAAGGCGGCGCTTCCCGCACCCACTCAGATCCTGATGTCCATGAGCAATTTCATGGTCACGCACGCCATCGCGCTGGTCGTCGGTGCGATCGTCACCGCGATTATTGGTTATTTCTACTTTCGCACGGCATCGGGCAAACGAATCTGGCACTATCTGCAATTGAATGTCCCGCTGTTCGGGCCCCTGTTTCGAAAGGTCCATCTCTCGCGCGGGTTGAGGATGATCGGGACGATGGCTGGGTCCGGGGTAAGCCTGCTGGACTGCGTGCAGACGGCCGAGAACCTCACGGACAACACCTATTTCCGCGACCTCTGGGCATCGGCCGAGCGCGACATCCAGTCGGGCAAGCAATTTTCCGATCCACTCTTTGAGAGTCCCCTCGTCCCCCGCGCGATCTCGCAGATGCTCCACAGCGGCGAAAAAAGTGGGAAGCTCGCGTATGTCATGGAGCAGGTGTCCGGGTTCGCCGAAACGGAGCTCAAGGAACAAATCGCGCAGATGACCCGCTACATTGAACCGCTCATGATCGTCGTCATGGGCTTCATCATCGGCGGCGTCGCCCTTGCGCTGCTGCTGCCGATCTTCACAATCAGCAAAGTGGTGGCGAGCTAGAAACCGGTACGCGACATCGCGTCCGCGCATTCACTCATCCCGCTCCACATCCAACCCGATATCCAGCGCCGGCGCTGAATGGGTGATCGCCCCCACCGCGATCCGCTCCACCCCCGTCAACGCCACCGAGCGCACCGTTTCCAGCGTGATCCCGCCCGATGCTTCCAAGGCCGTCCGCCCCCGCCGACCGGCCTGATCGCGCAGCGCCACCGCCTTCTCCATCGACGGGCAATCCATGTTGTCGAGCAGGATGACGTCGATCCCATCGACCTTCAGCGCCTGCTGAAGCTGATCGAGCGTATCGACCTCCACCTCGACAAATCGAGCGGCATCCTCGGTTCGCGATTGGCGCACGATCCGTCCCAGCCAGGCGGGCATCTCGGCGGGCGACACATTCGCCAGGTGATTGTCCTTGACGAGCAACCCATCAAAGAGACCCATCCGATGATTGTACCCTCCGCCGCAGAGCACGGCGTACTTGTCGAGCAGCCGCATGCCGGGCAGCGTCTTGCGCGTGTCATAAATCTTCGCCGCCGTCCCTTCGATGCGCCGCACATAGCGCTGCGTCTGTGTCGCCACACCGGACAGATGCTGCAAAAAATTGAGGATGACGCGCTCAGCCGAGAGCAGCGATCGCAATGGCCCGCGGATCCGCAGAAGTGGTGTCACGCTCGCGTCCGAAAAGCGCCCCTCGATGATCTCCATGTGAAAGCCGGGAATGAGTTCGACGCGGAGGCGCTCGTCGTACACCTTGCAGATCATCTCGACCAGGGGCAGGCCGGCGGAAATCCCCACTTCCTTCTGCAGCAGCGTCCCCACGCCGGCGGCGTCGGCGGGGACCATGAGGCGGCTGGTTACATCATCCCCGCCCAGGTCTTCGCGCCGGGCGAGCTGGATCAAATCGCGGATATCATCAAAACGTGGAAACGGATGCATCGGGTCACTCCATTGGATCGCTTGAACCTGTGAGAGTATAGCCTTCAAATGGGAAGAAACCGCATCGTCGAGGCGGGGCTTTTCCCGCCGGCGTCGCGGCCCGGCAGTTTATCCCATTCGCCAACACCCAGTCACCCTTTATAGGGAAAGTGTCATGACAGCCATCACCGCAGCCCTGTTGATCTTCGTCCTTCGCATCGCCGATGTCTCGCTGGGGACGATTCGGGTCCTGTACACCGTGCGCGGCATGCGACTGACGGCCGCGGGCCTCGGCGCCATTGAGGCCAGCGTTTTCATCTTCGCCTTGACCACGGTGTTCAAGAACCTCCACAACCCCCTCAACATGGTCGGTTACGCGCTGGGTTTCGCGTGCGGCACAGCGCTGGGGATCACGCTGGAGCGATGGATCGGCTCCGGTTTCATCCTCGCCCGCGTCATCAGCCGCGAGCACGCCGCCGAGCTGACCAGGGCGTTGCGCGACGCGGGGTTCGGCGTCACCACAGTCGAGGGGAACGGCCTGGACGGCAAAGTGGAGGTCCTTTTCATCGTCGCGCGTCGCAAGCGCGGTGATCTGGCCATTCGAATCGTTCGTGAGATCGCGCCCAAATCGTTCATCTCGATCGATCCGGTCAGTCCGTCAATGGGGGGCTACCTGCCGATGGGCGGTACCGCGGCATCGGCCGTGCGAAAATAGTACACAAATTTTTTCACGTCCTCATCAGGCGCTTCGCCCGCAAATACCGTGGCTTTCTCGTCAAGCCCCGGATTCTTCCGCTCCCGTTTCCTCATTTTTGGGTTGACGCCGCGCCTCGATTGCCTATGTATGAATGAACAGTCCGGCGCACCAGACAAATGATGCCGGGCTTGTCCGTCTGTGATCCTTTCGGCCGCCGACCTTCACGAGCGCGGCGCCGTTACGAAAGCCGGGGATTTAATTTCCTCATCCCCAGGCTTTGGGCGGTTGTCGCATGTGGCGACACCGCTTGCCCCCATGGGCTGATCACAGTTGACCGCCGGCGCGGGCCTACGGCACGGACAATCGTTGTGACAAGTTGAAGTCGCTTCTCATTCGCGCGCCGGGTGTTGGAGCCTCCGTTGGCTCAGCGGCACGCATCGGCGATGCGCCCCCCATGGCGCTGCTTTTGCAACGGCGCGACAATGACCTCCAACAAGGAAACCAACATGATTGGACACACAGCCGAATTGGAAAATAATTCATCGCCCGCCGCGTTGCTTGATGAGAATCCAGACGATTCGAGACCATCCTATGCGATTCGATTCCCCAACTCGCGGCGGAATGTCCCGGCCCACCGCGAAGCGGCGTCGGCCATGGCGCTCGATCAGGACGAGGAGTGGTTTGAAGTGCTCTGCGGCGGCAAATGGAGTCGTCTGCGCCTGCACGACTATTCCGACATTTACTCGATTCCGGGATTGTACGAGCAACTGTTCGAGGACCTGCTTCGCTGCAATTCCCCCCGGCGGGTGGTCGGGCTGCTTGGCGACGTGCTGGCCGAATCCCGTGACTCGGCCACGGACCTCAGTGTGATCGACCTGGGCGCGGGCAATGGGATGATCGGTGAGGAGCTGCGCAGGCTTGGTGTCCGTGGACTGGTGGGCGTGGACATCATCCCCGAGGCGGCCGACGCCGCCCGGCGTGACCGGCCGGGTGTGTACGACGACTACGTCGTCGCCGATCTGTGTGACTTGTCGGATGCGGACGCGAATCGCCTTCGCAAGCAAAAGCCCAACTGTCTCAGCACCGTCTCGGCGCTGGGCTTTGGAGACATCCCACCGGCCGCCTTCACGGCCGCATTCAATCTGATCGCCACGCCGGGCTGGCTCTCCTTCAACATCAAGGAGAGCTTTCTGAACTCGACGGATTCCAGCGGCTTTTCGCGGCTGATCCACCTGCTCGCCGATCGCGGGATCATTCAGATGCAGGCGTATCGGCGCTACAGCCACCGCCTGTCCGTCACCGGCGAGCGGCTGCACTATGTCGCAATGGCGGCGCGTAAATTGCAGGACATCCCCCTGTCCATACTGGCCGAGGTCGAATGATCGAGCTGCGGCACGTCCACAAACAATACGAGGCGTCGTCGGATCGTTTCGCGGTGCGGGATGTGTCTTTTCACGTCCCGCGCGGCGAATTGCTCGTATTGCTCGGCTCCTCCGGCTCCGGCAAGACGACGACGCTCAAGATGATCAACCGCCTGATCGAGCCGACGAGCGGGCGGATCCTCATCGATGGCCGGGAAACCTCGGGCATGGATCCCGTCTCGCTGCGGCGCGGCATCGGATATGTCTTTCAGATGATCGGTTTGTTTCCGCACCTGACCGTCGGAGAGAATGTGGCGACCGTCCCGCGCCTCCTCGGCTGGAAATCCAGGCGCATCGCGGCCCGCATCGACGAACTGCTCGACATGGTGGGACTTGAACCGGCGACGTACCGCGACCGTCATCCCATCGAACTCTCGGGCGGGCAGCGCCAGCGCGTCGGCTTCGCCCGCGCCCTGGCCGCCAGCCCCTCGATCATGCTTCTCGACGAACCGTTCGGCGCGCTCGATCCGGTAACCCGCGATGCGTTGCGCGATGAGTTTCGGCGCATTCAACGCAAACTGAGCCTGACGGCCGTCATGGACCGAAGCGCTTCTGCTGGCCGACCGCGTGGCGGTTATGCACGAAGGGCGACTCCTTCGCCTCGGCACGCCCCATGAATTGATGACCGCCCCCGATGACCCCTTCGTCGCCCAGCTCATGGAAAGCCCCAAGCGCCAGGCCGACCAGCTCGAAGCCATCTCGAAAGGCGGCGAGGTGGCCGTGTAAGCACATGCCTCGTTCACGTCGCCCCAGTCTATGAAGAGCTGATTTAACGATAGCGCATATGAACCCCACCCTCCTTCATCAACTCTCCCTCCTCCCCGATCGCCTGGGCTACCACATGCTGCTGACGCTCATGGCGCTGGGGATCGGCATCCTGATCAGCATTCCCCTGGCGATCCTCGCCACTCGCGTTCGTCTCATTCGCGGGCCGCTCCTGGGCATCGCCGGTGTCATTCAAACCATCCCCAGCCTCGCCTTGCTGGCGCTGATGGTGCCGCTGCTGGGGCTGATCGGATTCGTCCCCGCCCTGATCGCGTTGATCCTCTACAGCATCCTCCCGATTCTTCGCAACACCGTCACGGGCATCGCCGGCGTCGATCCCGCCCTCGTCGAGGCGGCCCGCGGCGTGGGGATGACCTCCAACCAGATGCTCCGCAAGGTCCAGCTTCCCCTCGCCGCCCCCGTCATCCTCGCGGGCATTCGCACATCGGCGGTCTGGGTCGTCGGCATCGCCACCCTCTCCACCCCCGTCGGCCAGCCCAGCCTCGGCGACTATATCTTTCAGGGCCTGCAGCTTCGCAACAACACCGCCATCCTCGTCGGCTGCGCCGCCGCGGCGATCCTGGCCATCGTCCTCGACTCGCTCATCCGCGCCCTAGAAATCGCCGTCGCCCAGCGCCGCCGGATGCTCGGCGTCGGGGCCCTGGTTGTTTTGGGGATCGTCGCCGCCGGCGCGATCTCCCCCCTCATCCGACCGGAGCCCAACGTCCACATCGGCGCCAAAACCTTCACCGAGCAATACATCCTCGCCGATGTGATGGCCTCGCAACTCCGCGGCGCCGGCTTTCGCCCCGCCAAGGCCCAGGGGATGGGCTCCTCCATTCTCTTCAACTCCCTGGCCAACGGCAGCATCGATTGCTACGTCGATTATTCCGGCACCCTCTGGGCCAACGTCCTCAAGCGCACCGACATTCCGCCCCCCAAACAATTGCTCGCCGAACTGACCACCGAACTCAAAAAACGGTACGGCGTCGTTTGCATGGGCGCAATCGGTTTTGAGAACACCTACGCCATCGCCGTCTCCGAGGCGACCGCCAGGCGCTACAACCTCCACACGATCGCCGACCTCGCCCCCCACGCCCCCACCATACGCCTCGGCGGCGATTATGAATTCTTCGGCCGACCCGAATGGACCGCCGTCCGCGATCAATACGGCCTGCGCTTCAAACAGACGATCAGCCTCGACTCCTCGCTCATGTATTCCGCCGTCGCCGAAGGACAGGTGGACGCGATCACCGCCTTCAGCACCGACGGCCGAATCGCCGCGCTAAACCTTCGCGTGCTGACCGATCCCCGCCACGCCCTGCCCCCCTACGACGCCGTGGTTCTCGTCAGCCAAAGCGCCGCGAAACGCGGCGGCTTCCTCGACGCCCTGCGCCCCATGATCGGCGCGGTGGACAACAACCTGATGCGTATCGCCAACAAAACCGTCGATGTCGATCACCGCTCCCCGCAAAAAGCGGCGAAGCTGTTGCTTGAGGCGATGGAATAACAGGTGGCCACGGTCGGGAAATACCGCACGCCTTGAGGCCAAGGCGACTCCCGTCCCCTTTCGCCCCGCCGTCCCCTTGCGCCCCGCAATGGGATTGAGGTGATGACCCCGCATCTTTTTTCATTCTCGAAGAATCGTCGAGAGGTAAAGCTCGCGAATCTCCATCTCCTTGATGCCCACCGTCACCTCCGCATTGGCGGGCCCGGCGGTTGGAATGGTCATCCCGCGCGTGAAGGTTCCAGCGGTCTCGATGGCGACGCGCATCGGCTGAACCTGGTACAGGGTCCGGTCGAAGGACCAGAGGATGGGAAACAAATCATACATGACCGGCGAGGGCTTCCAGCTTTGCGCCGGCCGCCATGCCTCAATGGCCCTGGAGATCGCGCCGGTCAGGGGGGTGTCGCGCCGGCGGATGGAATCGCAATCAGCCGAAGACAAAACAAATCGTCGCGTGATCTCCCATGTTCCCATGAAAATCGGGATGCCGGCGTGAAAGACGATGTCGGCGGCCGCATAATCAAACGCGATATTGTGCTCGCGGCGATTGAGCGTTGTTTCCCCCCCCATCAACGCAATATGCCTGATTTTGGGGGCAAGGTCCGGCCGGCGGCACAACATCGCCGCGACGTTCGTCAATGGGGCAATGCACGCCAGAACCAGTTCGCCGGGGTGCCGCTCGATGGTTCGAATCATCAGATCCACCGCATCCGCCTCGCCGGGATCATCCAAGGGGTCCGTCGGTTCCGCGAAACAATAGTGATTGAGACTTCGCCCCGGATCATATAGATCGCGCAATTCATCCCCGCTCATGCCGCGCAGGGGCAACTGCATCCCCGCCGCGACCGGAATATCCGTTCGATCCAGATGGCGCAGCAGCCGTTTGATCAGCCGCGCCCGCTTGTCGGTCGGCCAGGTGACCGTGGTGATGGCGACAACGTCCAGTTCGGGCCGCAGCAGCGCGAACCAGATCGCCAGCAGATCGTCGATGTCCTGGCCGGGGTCGGTATCAATCAGAACTTTCTGCATCGGTGCATCCTCCTCAGTCCCGGGGCGTTGCCCGCGCCGGGCGATTGCCTTGAATGGTCACTGGTCCGACAGGCGAAAGCAAGCAGCGTGGGCACGGCCCGCCGCGTGGCCAGGCGGCGGCCGAAACGGCGGCGGGCGATGCCCATCCCACGCACCGCCCACCGGAAAACGGTGGGCGGACCATGCCCGCCCCGTGATTGCCCTTCCGCACGAGGGGCACACGGCTCCGCCCCGAAAGGTGATTCGACTTTGAAAGAAGGCCATTCACCTTCCAATGAGGGCAGGCACTCTTTCAAAGAAGGCAATCACTCTTCCATAGAAGGCAATCACTTTTCCGTAGGAGGCAATCACTCTTCCGTAGGAGGCAATCACTCTTCCGTAGGAGGCAATCACTCTTCCATAGAAGGCAACGTTCCTTCTGTTGCCTTCTTGATTCGACACACAACGCCGTGGCAGGGGCGAATGGGGCGGTATTACCGGGCGTGGAGATGGTGCGGATTTTTCCGGATTGTCCTTCAGTTGCGCTATAGTCCGGCCGATTCCTTATTCGGAGTGTTGCGATGACGCCGGCATGTGCCGGGGCGTCACACAAAGCCCGATCCTTTATCCAAAGCAGCCCGTGGGGCGGGCCCTGGCCCGCCACGATCATTGGGTGGGCCAAGGCCCACTCCACGAACTTCCAACAGTTGAACAACCTCCCTTCGCCTAGGGCCGGGGGCTTGGAGCGGTGGACGAACTGCGGGGGGCCTTGGCGACATGTCCATCGACGTAGGCGATGAAACCGGTTGGATCCTTTTTGCCGTTGCGCAACTCGTAAATAAGCGGCACCGTGTCCGGATGTTTGATTTGAAACATCTTTTGGGCGGCGGGTTTGACGTAGAGATAACCGGGTTTGTCGCCGGTTCGGGGATTCGTCATCAACATCGCCAATCCCTCTTCACCGCCGAAGTACGTTGGCATCTGGTCCAATGTGTCGGGCAAGTTCCCATGGTGATCGCTGGCGTACATGATGAGACCCTGGCTCAATCGTCGCATATTGGACATGGACTGCATGTCCTTGCCACGTTCGCGTTCGATCTCCACGAGCGGTACGGCGGCGGCGGCGAACTTCGTCAGAACCTTGGTGTCGGCCGTCAGCGAGACTTGCGTGTCGTGCTGCTTGAGTTCAACGGAGCGCAGCGCCTCATCAAGCCGCTCAACAGCGGTATGCAGCGGCCGATGCTGCATGGGCGGGGCATGGTCGATTCGAAATAACCCCTTCACTCGCGCGATCGCCTTCGGGAACTCCCTCAACAGCCTCGCGGCGGATGCCGCATCCGGCTGCTGCGTTGTCACTTTCAACTCCGGCGCGGCCCCGGAGGTGACGGCCAGGCTCGTCCACTGGCTGTTGAGAAGATCGGCGCCGACTGCTTTGATGTCGGGCGGCGTGTGCGACATCATGCGGCTGAAGGAATCACGGATGAACCTCGTCGGGGCAAGAACAACAACCATGGACTGATCGCCCGCGGCCGCGATGGCCTCCTTGAAGATTTTGGCGCGGGCGGGCGATGGCGCTGCCGGCAGCGACTGGTTTGGTGGGAGGAAGACCAAATCACCGTTGATGCGATGAGAGGCCGCTTGTTGTCCGCCGACCATGCCCTTCCAGGGATTCAGGTTTTGCACCGCCGCCGGATCAGCGCCCGGTTTCAGTTTGAAATCAAGCATGATGACCCCCCCATGCCCATCCGCGTCTATCTGAGCGACAAGGCACACCGCCCGCACGTCCGCCTGCGTGGCGCGGTCATACAACTGCTGAAATTGATCCAGCGGCCCCTTGGCCATCGCGGCATCTTTCCCGAGCACCACCTGGGCTGCGGCGCGCAAGGCATCCGGCGTCGCTTGATCGCCGCTAATGGAGATGACCAGAAACGCATCCTCGCCAATAAGCTCATCCGGCGGCGTCGGCATGGCCGCCCCGGCCGACAAAGCAGCCATGACCAGAACCGCCCACGCCGCGATGACCGCTTTCATGTTCAGCATGATTGCCCTTCATTGGATTTGCAAAACGTTTCCGCTGGAGACGTCTCAATGGCGCCATTGTAAAGCCGGCGCAACATACGGCAAGAAACCGGGGGCCATTGGATTGTAATGATTCTCAAGGGCAAACGCGGATGGACCCAAAGGCTCGCCGTAGGGGCGGAACATCGAACATCGAACATCGAACATCGAACATCGAACACTCAACATCCAACATCGAACGCAGGCGCCTCCTTCGACGTTGGGCGTTCAGTGTTGACTGTTCGATGTTCTTCTCCTGCGTGCAACTGATCCCTGACCACGGACAACGGACAAATCCTCACTTCGCCACCCGCCTCCCCCCGCGCCCTTTTTTCTTCGGCTGCCAGATTTTTCTCTCCTCAATTTCCTGTTCCCCATAATTCTTCACGCCGCCCGTGGTGATCGTCGGGGCGCCCTTGATTTCATTGAGCTTATCCCGCAGTTGCGCGGCACGCTCGAATTCGAGGTTTCTGGCCGCATCGAGCATTTCCTCTTCCAACAGTTGAATGATCTCGGTGTTGTCCATCTGGCTGTCGTTGGCGTGGATCGCCTCCTGCACCGTCCGCCGGGCCTTCACTTCCGATTCGATCCCGTCACGGATCGCCCGCTGCACGGTGGCCGGCGTGATCCCATGCTCTTTGTTGAATTGCTCCTGCAATGAGCGCCGCCGCGACGATTCATCCATCGCGCTTTGCATCGCGGGGGTCACGGTGTCGGCGTACAAAATGACCTTCGCATCGACGTTCCGCGCCGCCCGGCCGATCATCTGAATCAGCGAGGTTTCGCTTCGCAAAAACCCCGCCTTGTCGGCGTCGAGAATCGCCACCATCGACACCTCCGGCAAATCCAGCCCTTCGCGGAGAAGATTGACGCCCACCAGCACGTCATAGTCCCCCTGCCGCAGCTCGCGCAGAATCTCCACTCGCTCAATCGTCTGAATCTCGCTGTGCAGATACCGCCCCTTGAACCCGGCCTCCTGAATATACGCCGCCAAGTCTTCCGCCAGCCGCTTGGTCAGCGTCGTCACCAGCACCCGGTCCCCCTTCTTCACGCGCTCGGCGATCTGCTTGAGCAAATCGGGCACCTGTCCCTGCGCCGGATGGACCTCGATCACCGGATCAATGAGCCCCGTCGGGCGAATGACCTGCTCGACGACCTCCCCGCCCGTATGCTCGAGTTCATACTTCGCCGGCGTCGCCGAGACGAAGATCGTCTGGTTGATCATCGTCTCGAACTCCTCAAACTTCAGCGGCCGATTGTCCAGGGCGCTGGGCAGTCGAAACCCATGATCGACCAGCACCGATTTGCGCTGGCGATCCCCGTTGTACATCGCCCGAATCTGCGGAATCGTCACGTGCGATTCATCGATGATGACCAGAAAATCCTTCGGGAAGTAATCGATCAAAGTATATGGTTTGTCGCCCGGATTGCGCCCATCCAGATGCCGGCTGTAATTTTCAATCCCCGAGCAATACCCCACCTCCAGCATCATCTCCAGATCATATTTCGTCCGGGCCAAGAGCCGCTGCGCCTCGAGCAGCTTCCCCTCCCCCCGCAGGTGCATCACCTGCATCTCGAGCTCCGCCTTGATCGACTCAATCGCCCCCGCCAGCCGATCCTCCGGCATCACATAGTGAACGGCCGGGTAAATGAAAATCTGATCGTGCTCCGCCAGCACCTCTCCGGTGAGCGGCTTGATCGCCACAATCGACGTGATCTCAACCCCGACAGACTCGATGCGATACGCGAACTCCTCATACGAGGGATACAGCTCCACCACATCCCCGCGGACGCGGAACGTGGCGCGTTTGAACTCGATGTCGTTGCGGGAATATTGCAGGTCGATCAGCCGGCGCAGCATCTCATCGCGATCGGTCTCCACGCCCTTGCGAATCGGAACGACCCCCGCCTTGTATTCCACCGGCGAACCGAGCCCGAAGATGCACGACACGCTCGCCACCAGCAGCACATCCGGCCGGCTCACCAGATTGCTCGTCGCCGCCAAGCGCAGCCGATCCAGATCGTCATTGCGACTGGCATCCTTCTCAATATAGATGTCGCGCTGCGGGATATACGCTTCGGGCTGGTAGTAATCGTAATAACTGACGAAGTATCCCACCGCGTTGTTCGGGAACAGCTCCTTGAACTCCTCATACAACTGCGCGGCCAGCGTCTTGTTGTGGCTGATGACCAGCGTCGGGCGCTGCACGCGGGCGATCGTGTGCGCCATCGTGAAGGTCTTGCCCGATCCCGTCACGCCCATCAGCGTCTGGGACCGCTTCCCCTCCTCAATCCCCCGCGCCAGCGCATCAATCGCCTGCGGCTGATCCCCCTGCGGCTTGAACTCGCTGATGACCTCAAATGGCGGCATAGATGGACTCCATAACAGACGGTGCAACGCCCATTATAGTCACATGCCCTTCGATGGCGCAGCAGGGAAGCAATGATCCTACCGCAGCGCGTCCAGGTGCCTGCCAAAGTGTAACTCCAGCAACTCGGCGTATGTCTCCGGATGGCGCTCCAGCACCTCGCGGACGGTCGGGCCGAAGTCGGGGTGGGTCAGGACCGAGCCGAACGTGCAATGGAGGATTTGTCGGCCGGGGTTGCTCAAGCCCCTGCCCTGCGGCGTTTGATCCCATCGACCGAGATAAATCGCCTCAAGGTCTGTCCCGGTCGGATCTCCCGGCGCCGGGACGCCGTCAAGCGTCGCCGATACGTGATACGTCGCCCGATCCGCTTCATAATGCGCGCGGGCAAACTCGATCAGCGCGGTGAAGAGCCTGGCATCATGTCGCGCCACGACGCGCAGCGCCTCGAGGTAGCTCGTCCCGGCCGTTTTCACATGAAAGCGTCCCTCCGTCAGCCTCGCCAGCGCCCCATAGATCGACAGCTTGTCCGATCCACTGTGGAGGCTCAGCTTGTAGGGACCGAGCAGGCGCGCGATGGCCGCATGATCGGCCAGGGATCGTTCAAACGCGGCCACATCACCCTTGTAATCCACCCCCTTCTCAAAGTCGCCGACGAAGCGCGGCGCGAGACTCACCAGTTTCATCCCGCGCGACAAGCACTGCCCGGCGATGATGTAATGTTCCGCGAGCGTCGTCGGCTGCGGCGTCTCATCCACGCTCAGCTCGATCTCATGCTCGCGCCCAAGCCGTGCGCACGTCCGCGCGACATGCGCGCTCAAGGCGACGGCATGATTGATCGCCCGCCCGTACTTCACCGCCGCCCGTTGCAGCGTCAGTGAATCGAATTGCAGCGTCGTTCCGGTGGGCAGCCGAACCGATTTCCCGCGATAGGCATCCAGCCAGTCCACCTCATCCGCGACCGCCTTGAACTTCTCCGCCAGCACATCCCCGGGCGCATCGTCGGCGTGCGGATCAACATGATCCGACGGATCGAGGGTGAAGAAGACAAAGCCCGCCGCCGCGGTGCGGTCGATGTCCTGCGGCGTTTTGAGATGATCGGCATCGGCGCCCTGTGGACCATTGTATCCCGCGGCCGCCGCCTGCAGCGCATCAGCCATCACCCGCTCCGGCGAGCGCCCTGTGCGCGTCATCTCGCGGATGGATTGCTGCGCGAAGATCGGGCGAATGTCGCCGCCATGCTTGAGCAGCGCCCGCACATGCCCCGGCGTCGCCAGGCCGATCCGGTCCCCGAAGCCAAAGCTCGGCTCAATGCCAAGCGTCCGTGGTGCGTTGATGGAAACGATTGGTGTCATGCGCATACTTTCGTCATCGGCGCCGGAGAAATCAAAACTCAATCATCGCCTTGAGCAATCCGGCATCCGGCGTCAGCCAGCCGGGCAATTGATCGACAAACGCCCTGGCCGGCGCGCGGTGGGTGATCCACGGCGTCGTGTCCACCGCGCCCTGCTCAATCAACTGGATGATTCGCGTGAAGTCTCCCGGCAGCGCATTGCGGCTGGCGTGCAGCGAGCATTCGCGGCGATGAAAGTTCGGATCGTTGAACGCCACCTCCCCTTGAAACAACCCGACGAACACGATCCTTCCCCCATGCGCAACCAGGTCGAAAGTTTTCATCATCGACTGCTGATTGCCCGTGGCGTCGAGGATCACCGTCGGCCATTGCCCGTCGAGACAATCGCGCAGCCGGCCGGACAGGTCTTCTCGCGCATCGAGGGTGTGGCTCGCCTGCATCTTCTCCCTGGCAAACGCCAGGCGTTGGGGCGATACATCCGCGATGATCGCTCGCGCGCCCACCGCCTGAATGAAAGGGATCGCCGACAACCCGATCGGCCCGGCCCCCAGGATCAGGACATGCTCCCCCGCCTCGACGCCCGCCCGCGCCACCGCGTGACAGCCGATCCCCAACGTCTCAACCAGCGCCAGTTGATCCAGCGAAAGCCCGGCCGACGGATGGAGCTTCCGCACCGGGACGATCAACCGTTCGCACATCCCCCCGTCACAATGCACGCCAAGGACGCGCAGGTTTTCGCAGCAATTTCCTTTGCCCCGCACGCACGCCGAACAGCTTTCACAATTCAGATACGGCTCGACCGAACATCGATCCCCCGGCCGCAGCGCCGAATCCGGATCGTTGATCTCCTCCACCTCAACACCCAGCTCGTGCCCCAGAACTCGCGGATAGGAGAAGAAGGGTTGTCGGCCATGGAAGGCGTGCCAATCGGTTCCGCAAATTCCCACGCGCCGCACACGAACCCTTGCCTGCCCCGGCGGCGGCTTGCCCGCATCCGGCAGGGAGACCTGTCGAAACTCCCCCGGCCTTTCAAGCACGATCCCGCGCATCGATCATGGCTCCACGATATCGCCGGTGGATGCTGTGGTCTCCAAATTCCGTCGCCCGCCTTCCTGAGCGTCGGTCACTGCGCCGCTTGTCGGCGATGAAGCTCCGCCAAGCCCATCGGCTCCACCTTCCCGCTCTTGAGGATCGCCGGAAGCAGCTTCTCATGAACGGCGTAGCCCGTTCCCCCGTTGCGCTCCAGCCCATGCCAGTGCGACACCATCAGCATCGGAGCTTGCTGCTTGTGGAGATAGTCCAGGTCATACAGGCCGAGGTTGACCATCGTCTCGATCTTGTCCGGCTCGTTGGGCACGGTGAAGCCGTAATCCCCGCCGGTGATCGGATGTTCGGTCACGCCATGCACCTTGTATGCCTTGAGAGGAAAGCCCGCCCGAAACTCCCTGGGCGCATCCCACTGCAAGCGGTTCCACCGCCAGGAGGTCGCCGACGGAATCCGCGCCGAAACCCACTGATAATCCAGGGCATGAAGCGCCTTGTAGAAGTTGTCGCAAAACGCCCCCCACCCCGGGCGGAAGCCGGGCGAATCCTCCCCAAACGCGCGCCGCCAGATTTTCTGGCCGCTGTCGAGCATGCGGACCAGCGCTTCGAGAGTGTGCGACTCTTCGATTTTCTCCCGATGCTGGTCATATTCGTCAAGCGTCACCTGGTGGAATCCCATCATCCACGTCTCGGGCACGCCGCACTCGAAGGCGGTGTGGACGAATCCATGCTGATAAAACTCATGCCCCCGCCCCCGTGCCTTCTCGATCATCCGCAGAAGATCAGCATCTTTGTCCAGATCGCCGCCAACGCGGGGAATGACGAAGAAGACGCCGGGAATTCCAAGCCGGTCCAGCATCTCCAGTTGTCTCGCCAGTTGAACGCTCTGCCCGTGGCAGATGTCATCGTTGCTCCACACAAACGGAATCGTCGCCATGCAATTGCTCCTGTTGAATTGGCCCCATTGTGCGCAGGGCCCGCCAGGAACGGAAGAGCCGAACGCCGCTATTCGGGAATTCCGCCACCGACGACACGGAGAGGATTGATGTTGATCGTCACGCCGCGCCCTCCGTGATCTCCGCGGTGAACCTCCCCCTCGTGGCTTCGGGGGCATTTCCCTTTCAACACCACACGATCAAGGTGCCGTCTGAACGCCCCACGTCCGCACGGTATGCCAGAACCGCGACACGCCCGGCCCGCCCACGAACAGGCCCACGGCGAGCACAAGGCGGCCGAATGTAGCCCAGATATAAGGCCCTTGCAGAAAGCCGTACGCCGTGGGCGTTTTGACAAACAGAGTCACGATGTATGTGAGGAGCGTCGGGATGGCCCCGATCGCCATGAACACACCGATCACGGAAAACGCGATCATCTGCAGATCCTTCCCGCTGGCGTTCACCCGCGCCGGCGCATCGGGCGCGCCGGGCAGCATGAAGCCGGCCAACGTATCGGCATAACGAAAAAGGAGGTACCCCCCGGCAATATAGATCGCAACCACCACCGCATACTGCACGGTCGCAACACCACCCCAGGCAATGGGGATCGGCATGATCATCGTGACCAGTTGCAGCAACTGCGCCCAGCAATACACCGCCATGATCCGCAGCGAAAGCACCCCCACATCGTGGCGCGTCATGCCCGGCGGGTTCGCCAACGCAGCTTGATCCGGCGCGATCTCGGGTGACTTCGAATCCATAGGGGACGGCAAAGAAGTGGGCTCAGCCATGACAAGCTCCTTGATTGGAATGCTTTATATGGTACCGCCCGACCGACTCTCCTCCATCATCGCCCCATTGATGGCCGCGCCAACCCCCTCCGGCACATAATTCCCGCTCGACAGCAATATCTTGAACGCCTCCTCCGTGGAGAGATTCGTGAAGATGCATTCCGCCCGTTTCACAAAATAGAGCCGGCCGATGATTGGGTTGGGCAAGCCCGGCACGAAGATGCACAGCGTATCAGCATCTCCCTCGATCCCCTCGCCGCTGGTGAATCCCATCGCTCGCGAGGCGCCCCTCTCCACCGGGATCAGCACCACCTTCGCATAGGTCCCTTCTTTGCCTCCCGGCGTCAGCGACACCTGTTTCCACGCCTTGTACACCTCCTTCAAGAGAGGCATCCGCGACAGGAGCCGGTCCAGGTGGCGCAGGAAAAACTTCCCCACCAGGCTGCTCACCCCCAGCCCCAGCAGATAGATGGCCGCCACCGCGATGATGATCCCCAGAAACGGCACGGGAACATGAAACAGCGCGCGGGTTGTCGTCTCGGCGTAATACAGGACAAACGCCGTCACGCCGATTGGAATCGCCGCGAAGATGCCCGCGAGAAAAGTGTTCCGCAGATGAGTCTGAAGATCCGCCATGCCCGGTGATTGTCGCCGATCCGCGGGGGATGGCAATGGGGGGAGGGGCCAGAGGAGCAAGGATGAACGATGAAGGATGAATCAATTTTCGATTTTTGATTTGCGATTTTCGAATTGTTGGTTTCGCAAACTTTGTGGTTCAATCCATATTTTCCCGCCACACTCCTTGCGTCTTCGCGGTAAAATGATTCGCACAATAGAAAAGGAGCCTCCGCATGCGATTCGCCAATTGTTTATTCGTCGCGACCGTCATAGCATTTTCCATGATGACCACCGCCTGCGCCCGCAACAACGCCCTGGTGAAGGATGTCCCCGCCCCCGCGAAGGATCTGCCCCCGACGACCCAGCCCTCCACGAGCGCGACCGTCGTCCTCGCCGGCGGGTGTTTCTGGTGTACCGAAGGCGTCTTCCAACACGTCAAAGGGGTCAGCGCGGTGGTCTCCGGTTACACCGGCGGCACGCGCGAAACCGCGACGTATCGACAGGTCAGCGCCGGCGACACCAAGCACGCCGAATCGATCCAGATCACCTACGACCCCAGTCAGGTCACCTACGGCCAGCTCCTGCAAATCTTCTTCACAATCTTCGACCCGACGACCAAGGATGCCCAAGGCCCCGACCACGGCCACCAATACCGCTCGGCGATCTTCTACCAAACCGCCCAGCAGAAGGCGGTGGCCGAGGCGTACATCAAACAATTGACCGATGCCAAGGTCTTCAACGCCCCCATCGTCACAACACTCGAGCCGCTGACTGAGTTCTACCCGGCCGAGACGCACCACCAGGATTACGTCAAGAATAACCCGAACGATCCGTATGTGAGACAAACCTCTCTGCCGGAGATCAGGGAGCTCAAGGAGAAGTTTCCGGGGGAGTATCAGGAGTGGAAGTAGGGGCCAGAAAAGGGGACATCCAGAATATCCTGAGAGCGATACGCTGGGGCTGATGCTTGCGAAAATACAGCGGGTCGGCGGACGAGCCGTCGTGCAAGGATATTCTGGATGCCCCCTTTACCTTCCCTGGATGCCCCCTTTACCTTCCTATCCGCGCTTATCCGGCGGCGGCTGGGGACTCGCACCCGTGGAAGGCTTGTTGGCGGCGGCCACGCGGACGGCCTCAATGATGTCCCGCTTGATCCCCTCGGCGTAACAGACGACGCCCGCCAGAATCATCGCGCCGCAGAAGATTCGCATATAAACCCCCTCGACCGGATCGTGCCACACCGCCGACATCCACCACGCGCCCAATCCGACAAGTACGATTCCGGTGATCCGCATGAAACCTCCCAATCTGATTTCCAATTTGCCGTAGGGTCCGCCTCGCGGGCCATCGTGTCAAATGCCGCTCGATGTCGAATCCTCGAATGATGGTCCGCGGGGCGGACCCTACATGGCTTTAAATGCCCCGACAAAGAGCGCGCCGCCGGGCAAATGTGGAACGTCGAACAGTCAACATCGAACGTCCAACAATGAAACCGTGCGCCCTACGCAGTTGGACGCTCGATGTTCGGTATTCCTCTTCTCATCCTTCATCCTTCATCCTTCTTTCCTCCCCTCCCCCACCGCCCCGTGAGCACCTGCGCCAGCAT
>CAYTAP010000043.1:27147-27444 GCA_964435775.1 uncultured Tepidisphaeraceae bacterium | reverse complement strand
TGAATAGATCGCCATTGAAAAGACCCCATGCCCTGGCCATCTGCACCGCGCTGAGACGCGAATCGACGGCGCGCTCGGGATGATTCGGATCGCGCCCGGTCATCACCCACAGCCCTTGATCGTTGAGCGTCAGGTCGAAGACCGCCTGGCCGAACTTCCACGCCCGCAGCCGAAGCGACGCCGGACGGCGCTGCATCGCCACCGCCGCCTCCAGGCGCACGCTGTCGCCGGCGGCGTTGACCAGCGTCAACTTCGCATGCGCGGCGATGGTGTGGACGGATTCGGTCCGGGCGGCGA
>CAYTAP010000043.1:19274-27137 GCA_964435775.1 uncultured Tepidisphaeraceae bacterium | reverse complement strand
CTGCTGCGGGGTCATCGCCTGATAGCGCGGGGGCGGCTGGGTGTGCGTGCATCCGCCGGCCAGGGCGCCACTCAACGCGATCATGCCCGCTGTGATCCAGCTTCGGATGGTCAAAACGATGTCCTTCGTGCTCATGGTCATGATGATTGAATCAGGTGTCGCAGAATCTTTCCAGTATTGCTGTGGGGCAGGGCGTCGCGCCACTCGAACGTACGCGGAACCTTGTATGAACTCAATCGCGCCTTGGCATATTCGCGGAGCTCGCGGGATGTCGGTGGATCAGCCCCCGCGCGGGCCACGAGCACCGCGCGCAGCCGCGACACGGTTGGTGTGATCGCCATCGGCACCACCACGCATTCGGCCACGCCGGGATGCTCCATCAGCACCTTCTCCACCTCGAGCGGATTGACCTTCAACCCGCCGACGTCGATCAGGAGCTTCATGCGTCCCGAGACCACCAGCGCGCCGTGCGCATCAATATGTCCCAGGTCGCCGGTGAGAAAGTGCCCGTCGCGAAACGGCGACTCATCGGCATTCAGGTAGCCGCTCATCATCGACGGCGCGGCCACAGCAACCTGGCCTTCCCCGCCCACCGGGACAGGTTGATTGCTCTCATCGAGGATCCGAACATTCACCCCCCGCATCGCCCGGCCGACGCTCTTCGGATCAAAGCCCTCATCCTCGGATCGGGCGAACGTCACCGACCCGATTTCGCTCGCTCCATAGAGCTGCGTGATCGTGACGCGATGGCGCTTTTCGAACGCCTCCCGCACCGATGTCGGCAACGCACCCCCGGCCGAATAGGCGCGGCGCAATGATTTGAAGCGAGCGTTCCCGCTTCCCATGGCGCCGAGAATCTCATACATGAAGGGGACGGCCGGGAAAATGCTGACGCCTTCATCCTCCAATTGCCGGAGCACGACCGGCGGATCAAACGCATGGGTGAATCTCACGCAGCATCCCGCCCACATCGGGGCGAGAAGCCCATGTTCGACGCCATACGAATGACACAGCGGCAGCGTCGCCAGCACGATGTCGCGCGGCGTCAACCCCACCGCGTCCACCATGTTCTCCGCGACGGCATCGAGTGATGCACTCTCGCGCCGGACGATTTTGGGGAGGCCTGTCGTGCCTGAGCTTTGCAGGAGCATCGCCGCGCCGCCGCTGGAGACGGGCGGCAACTGTGCCAATGTCGATCCTTCCATCGGTTGCATCGACTCCACGTTCCACGCCACCGGCCAATCCCCTTGAACGCGTGACAGGACATCAGAGTTGCCGATCATCCCGGCGGCATTGCTGCTTCGTGCGGCGGCGCGAAGTTCCTCCAGCGTCAGTTCGGTGGATATCGGGAACACCGTTCCACCTGCGGCGACGATGCCAAGGTAGGATGCGATCCAATCGGCGCTGTTGGGCGCGGCCAGCAACACCACCCGCCCCGCACCCGTTCGTTGTACAACTTCGTTCGCCACCGCCTCAAGCCGATCGGCCAATTCGCGGTAGGTGGTCCGGCGGTTCATCCGACCTGCGGCGTTCAGACATTGCACGGCGGGCGCATCGCCGCGTGTCCGGCCCCAGTTTCGCACGCGGTCCACAAGCCTGCTTTCATCCATGTCTTGTGGCGTCATCGCAAGGGCGTTGAAGGTGAATTGAGAAGGACGGCATCACACGGCTACCGCGGGTTCGTTTACAAGTGAAAACCTCGCCCGTTTGGGCACGCAGGGGTATATGCGGTTGAGCCGCATAATGGTGAAAAACACGGCCAGCCGCCATCGCAGCGCCCACGTCGGCTTGGGGAAAACATTTCCCGCAAGAACCGACAGCACCGCCCGATGAATCTCCAGCGGCCCCTGACCCTCGAGGAACATTTCCCGGAAGGAATGCTCGTAATAATGATGGATCATCTGCGCGATGTACGCGGTGCTTTGGTCGAAATACCGGCAGTAACTCTTGCGCGCCCGCTCGGGCGTGGTTTGTCCGCGCGCCAGTTCGATGACGCGCTCGGCGACATATTTCGCGGACACCAGACCAATTGTGGTTCCCGCGGAAAAGACCGGGTCGACAAACGCCGCCGCGTCGCCGACCAGAAAGTACCCCGGACCGGCGTAAGGGCGACATCGGTAGCTGTAATTGGAGATGATGTTGTTTGTTTCGGGAATCGTGGTCCCCTCGCAACGGCCGCGCATGAACGGGCATCGCTCGATGCCCCATCGCAGCATCTTGTTGGCCGGGACGCCGACCTGTTTGGCGACATCCTTGTCGATGACCAGTCCGACGCTCATGAGCGTCTTGTTGACCGGGATGAGCCAGAACCATCCCTCTTCGGCCATGACGATGCAGGGGTGTCCCTCCTCCAGTCCCTCGGGGCGCTTCACGCCTTCAAAGTGTGAAAAGTACGCGACCTTTTGCAGGCGTTTGTCCGTCGCGGGCTCGCGGGTCTTGAGATGGCGGGCCACGACCGTCCATTGGCCGCTGGCATCGATCAGCCAGCGGGCGCGAAGTGTTTCAAGTTCTCCGACGTCCCCGCCGGCCTCGCCATTCTCGTGAGCGGCGTCGTTGGCGCTGATGCTGACGGCGACATCATTGTCCTCCAGCTTGAGCAGTTCCTTGACCGTCGCTTGGCGCACCGTGACGCCCGCCTCCATGGCGCTCTTGAGCAGGAGTTCATCGAGGTGGCTTCGCTCGATGCTGAAGGTATCCGTGGGCTTGTTTTTGCTGAATCGATCCGAAAACCGGAATCGCACGCCCTGTGTGCTGTTGCCCATGACAAACTCGCCGCCGTATTTGGGCACATGCGGAAGTTTCAGGACCTCCTCCTCCAGTCCCAGTTCCTTCAGAACCTCACTGCAGCGCGGCAGCATCGATTCGCCGATGTGGAAGCGGGGGAACGAGTACTTTTCGAGGATCAGTGTTCGCAGCCCCGCGCGCGCGAGCACGAGTCCCGCCGTAGCGCCTGCCGGGCCGCCGCCGATGATGATCACGTCATAGTCCATCTTGTCTTCACTCCCATGGGGAATTGATGCCGCCATCCGCCGCACGCCAGAGCGCGACCACCGATCCACGAAAGGCGCCAACGTATGAACACCCTACTGCAGGCGCGCCACACCCTCGATCTCCACCAGCAGATCGCGACGACACAGATCCGCTTGAACGAACTCGATATTCTCAGCACCCTCAAACCAGTCGCCGATCATCTGCTCCAACACAACCCGGTCTTCGCCGCGGACATGATACACCCGCAGATCGTGGTACCGGTGCAGTTGAAGGGCGGCGGCCGGCTTCAGTTGGTTTTCCACCTGCTCATCCCGCGCCGCCGAGACCAGCGCCGCCAGGTTCAGGAATGTTTCCCGCGCCTGCGCTTCAAGGTCGCCGCAATAGACGGACTCCTCCCCATGCACGCTCGACGTCCCCCCGGCCAACAGCATGGTCCGTTCCTGGTCCCGCAGCAATGTCGCACGGGAAAAACAGGGGGGGATCGGCCCGTATCGCCGGGAATATTGATATGGCGCGATCTGCCTCGGGTTGGCGACGGGCGTTCCCCCCTGTTCAGCCGCCAGCATGTGGATGACCAGGTCGCCGCCATGGTCCCCGATGCCTGAAGCAGTGGGAACGCGATCGGCGAATGCGTCCACGCCATACCATCGCTGATAAGCCGCGTATCGCCCGGCGTTGAATGCCATGTATCGGTTGAGCCGTCGCGCTGCGGGGCGTTGCTCGGCATCGCGCGATTCCATGTGTGCGAGAATGTTGGGAATGTGATTCCACACCCGCACCAGATGCCTCGGGCGAAGCGGCGACAATGCCGCGGCCAGCCGTCCGTATGCCTGGGTCGTTTGGCGCTGCAAGGCGACCAGATCGACTTCGTCGGCATTGGGGCATCGAATGCTCGCCAGCGCGAATTGCCTTCCCCCTCGCTCGCAGCGGGCAACAACCGCCTGGCCCGCCGTTGCGGAATCGGTGATCGGCGCATGCTCGACCAGCTCCCACACCCACGATGGCGGCGCCGACGCCCGTCCCCGCGCGGTTGGTTGATTCATCATCGGCGACATCACGCTGCTGCTGGCCATCGGTTCATCCATTTGTGGTAGCAGCGCTTATATCATCCAACCGAATGATCTTCAATTGAAAGCACCATTGCACGCGGCCATCGGCGTGGAGCCTCGCTGTCGAGGCAGGCAGTGGAACGATGTTGAATACAAATCCATACCCGTCCGCCGCTGTCCGTCCATTCCCGGTTGGGCTGCGATTCAAGCATGATGCGTGATGCGATGTCGCTTTCACGCGGGCGGAGCCTAGCATAAGCGACATGGCTTATCATGTGGACAAAGAACGTTTTGGGGAATTGGTGGAGCTGGCGCTGCAAGAGCTGCCGGAACCGTTTGCGGGATTTCTGGAGGAGGTGCCGATTGAGGTGCGCGATCGCCCGGGGTCGGCCCAGTGGCGGGCGATGGGGAAGTCGCCGGAGGGCTTGCTCCTGGGGCTGTATCATGGCCGCCCGAGGACGCAGCGAAGCGTGGAGGATTCCGGCACGATGCCGGACGTGATTTATCTTTTTCAAAAAAATATAGAGCAAGTGAGCGAGGATGAAGAACAACTGGTGCAACAGGTGCGTATCACCGTACTGCACGAGATCGGGCACTATTTTGGGATGAGCGAGGAGGATTTGGACGAGCTGGGGTACGGATGATGGATTTGTGGATTTTCGATTTTTGATCTGGGATTTTCGATTGAAGGCAAGGAGAGATTGCGCGTTGTTTGGTGCTGCAATCGAAAAGCGAAAATCGAAAATCAAAAGTCGAAAATTCCTCCGTTTGTTGTCATTGGAGTGTAACTTGACCCATATGCCGGTATATTGATAGAAACCGCGTCCTTGTGGAGGGGACTCAAATGCGAAGCGCCGACGATCAGACGTTGGTCGGCAGGGCGTGATTAAACCATCAACGCGAGCTCAATGCAGGAGAATGGTGCAATGGATTGTGAAGTGCGAGCCAATGGCGGGCGATTGATGAGCGGCGTGGCGCGCCGGCGCTTGGGCATGGTGACGATGGCGGGCGCGCTGGGGTTGCTGTGCGTGATGGTGGGGACGGCGCGGGCGCAGGCGTCTTCGAGCGGTGTCGAGCAGACGGCATTGGGCAAGACCGAGCCATCGGCGCGGCGGCAGTTGTCTTTCAACGGCCCGGGGGTCATTCTGGATGTGGCCGTCAAGGAAGGGGATCACGTCAAGGAGGGGCAACTCCTGATGAGTGAAGATGCGCGGATGGAGGAAAAGCTTCTGGAAGCAATGAAACTCGAAAGTGACTCCGTGCTGCCCGTTGAGTTCGCCACAACGGATTTGGCATACAAACAAAACAAGCTCTCGCGTGTAGAGAATATGGCCAAGAACGCCGTGGCGTCGAACGAAGAGCTTCAGGAAGCGAAGCTGGATGTGGCGCTGGCGGAGATCAAGGTCAAGCAGGCGAGTCAGGAGCAAAAGCAGAAGAAATTGCAGGCCGACCGACAGGCGATCAAAGTTGAGTTGATGAAGCTGAAGAGCCCGATCGCCGGAATTGTTGAAAAGCTCGATCTGGGGGCGGGGGAAGTGGTGGATCCGAACAAACCCTCCTGCACGGTGGTTCAGAACGACCCGTTGTGGGTGGAAGTCCATGTGCCGAGCCTGCTGGCGCGGCAGGTGTCGGTGGGGGATGCGATGAGCGTGCAAAATGAGGGTGAAAAGGCGTGGGAATCGGCGAAGGTGATCTTTTTGGCGCCCGTCGCTGATGCCGCCAGCGGAACGCGGATGGTGAGATTGGAACTGGCGAACCCCACTGGCCGACCGTCGGGAATGCAGGTGACGGTCAAGCTCCCCCCGCCCGCTGCGGCAAGTGGGAAGTTGGAAGTGGGAAGTGCAAAGTGAGGAAGGAGTAGGCAGTGGGCAGTGGGCAGTAGGCAGTGAAGAAAAAGATACAGCCGGTCGCAGCCTTCTACTTGTCGGCACTGCTTTCTGCCTACTGCCGCCTGCCCTCGTTTTGATGGATGTAATGGGCCATTGCGGATAGATTGATGAATTGAACTTGGGGCCGAGTGTCGAAATAAGTGAATGGTGAGCGGGTGGGGATGGTGAGGGGTGGCCTCCGAAGGAGGAATCGCGTGTCTTCAGGAATCGTCGAGTCATCGCAGGGGGCCGAATCCTCGCAGCAGAAGCAGGAGCAGCAAGGCTCGAAGGAGATTACGCGCTCGCAGCTCGTGCAGCGGTTGTTGTCGGCGTCGTCGAGCTTGCCGGCATTTTTGAACGATCTGCTGACAACGCAGGCGGTGGTGGTCGCGGGAACGGAGGCGGCGGCTTTTCTGGTGGAGCGCCACGCCGCGCCGGCCGGGGAGGAGGGGGAATCGGTCGCTTTGCGGGCGGTCTGCCACATTCGACCGGACCAGAGCACCAACGAGCAGCGTTCGGCGGCGGTGGCGGCGTTTCAGGAGATCGTCAAGCCCTGCCTGGAGCAGGGCAAGGACGGCGCGGTGGAGGTGGGGTCGGCGGACGGGGCGGGGGAGTCGCAGTATTGCCTGGTGACGCTCCTGCGAAATGAGGGGAATGTGGTGGCGGCATCCGCTGTGATCGCGCGTTGCCGCGACCTGGAGCGGGCGCGCCAGCGGTTGATTTCGATGCAACTCGTCGCGGGGTATTTCGATCTGTTTTCATTGCGCAAGGGGTCGGAACAATCGCGGGTCATCGCGCAAAGTCATCAGCATGTTTTGCAACTGGCGACGGCGGTGGGTACGGCGGAGGGGTTTGAGTCGGCCGCGATGAACCTGTGCAATGAGCTGGCGACGCGAACGGGGGCCAGCCGGGTGTCGATCGGATGGATCAAGGGAAAGTACGTCCGCGTCAAGGCGTTGTCGCACACGGAAAAGTTTGACAAAAAGCAGGAGTTGATCGTCCAGATCGAACGGGTGATGGAGGAATGCCTCGACCAGGAGGAGGTCGTCAAGTATGACCCGACGCCGGAGGGGCAGAGTACGGAGAATGTGACACGGGCGGCGGCTGAACTGTCGCGGACACAGGGGGGGAACATCGTCCTGTCGCTGCCCCTGCGCCGTCAAAGCGAGATCGTCGGCGTCGTGACGCTTGAGTTTTCCTCGTCGGCCAAGCTGGGGAGCAATGCGGCCAGCGGCCTGGCGATCGCGGTCGATCTGCTCGCGCCCCAGTTGTATGACCGGCACATGAATGACCGGTGGTTGGTGGTCAAGGCGGGGCACAGCATCCGCGATACGACAAAGCTCGTCACCGGTCCGAAATACATGCTGGCGAAGGTGATCGGCGTCGCGGTGATTCTGCTGGCGCTGTTCATGACGTTTTACAAGCCGATGTACCGGGTCAGCGCGCCGTTTCAGTTTGTGCCGGTGCAGAAGACGTCACTGGCCGCCCCGTATGATGGATATTTGAGGACGCTGTCGAAGGTGAACGGCGAGTTCATCGGACCATCGACGAAGGTGAAGAAGGGGGATGTGCTGGCGGTCCTGGACACGAGCGAACTGGTGCTCAAGAAGGGGGATGCCACCGCGCGGGCCAATTCGCTGCAGAAGGAGGCCGACGCCAACTATTCCAAGGGGAAGATCGCCGAGTACACGATTGCGATGGCGCAGCGCGATCAATCGCTGGCGCAGGCGAAGCTGTATCAATATCAAATTGACCAGGCGACGATCGTCGCGCCGGCCGACGGGGAGATTTTGCGGGGCGATTTGAAGGACAAGATCGGCGCGCCGGTCAAGCAGGGGGATGTGCTCTTTGAGATCGCCGACCGGAGCAAGCTTGAGGCGGAATTGAAAGTGTCGGACCGGGACATCCGCGTGGTCCATGTCGCGGCCGACGGAAAGGTCGCGCCAGGCACGACC
>CAYTAP010000043.1:0-19264 GCA_964435775.1 uncultured Tepidisphaeraceae bacterium | reverse complement strand
AGGCGCTGCATACGTATCGCCGCGCCGTTGTGTAGAGTTATCCGTTCAAGATTTCGCGGATCGTTCCGATTGGCGAAGCGCAGGAGGGAAGCAACGTGTACAAGGTGTACGCGACGATGGACGGGGCGCGTTCCCCGGACTGGCGTCCCGGCCTGACCGGCCAGGCGCGGATCGACATCAAACCCGAACCCCTCATCTGGATCTGGACGCACAAGGTGATTGAGTTCCTTCGACTGGAATTGTGGGTGTGAGGGATATTTGCCAGCCGCCGACATCGTAGGGTCCGCCTCGCGGACCATCACGCGAGGCCGAGCAAGATGGTCCGCGAGGCGGACCCTACAAATATCCAGCCACTGACCAACTATGCTTCAAATTCGACCGACATTTTCCGAATCCTGGTATCGCGTGGCGGGGCTGAAGGCGAAGCTGCGGACGACGGCGCAGATTTCGCGTCAGCACTATCGCGGGGAGCGGTGGTATGTCGTGCGCGACCCGGCCGGCAACCAGTTTCACCGCTTGAGCGATGCGGCATATCGCTTCGTGGGATTGCTCGATGGGACGCGGACGGTGGAGGAGGCGTGGGACCTGGTGGGCGGGCAACTGGCTGATGATGCCCCGACGCAGCCGGAGGTCATTCACATCCTCTCGCAGCTTCATGGCGCCAATTTGCTCGAGGCGAATGTGACGCCCGACAGCGCCGTGCTCCTGCGCCGTCACAAGCAGCAGCGCAAGCAAAAGTGGCAGCAGCGGGCGATGAACATGCTGTTCCCGCGGATTCCGCTGTGGGATCCGGACCGCTTCCTCAAGCGCTGGATGCCGGTGGCCGATGCCGTAATCAGCAAGCTGGGCGCGATCGTCTGGCTGGTCGTGGTGATTGCGGCGATTGCACTGCTCGCGCCGGAGTGGCCGAGGTTGCGGGCGTCGGCGTCCGATGCGATCGCGCCGGGGAATTGGCCGTTTTTGTGGGCGACGTTCGTTTTGATCAAGCTGATCCACGAACTGGGGCACGCGTTCATCTGCCGCAAGTTCGGGGGGGAGGTGCATGAGCTGGGGATCATGTTCCTCGTGCTGATCCCCGCGCCGTATGTCGATGCCTCGACGGCCTGGGCGTTCCCGCAGGCGTGGAAGCGCGTCCTGGTGGGCGCGGGGGGGATGATCTCCGAACTGTTTTTCGCGGCGCTGATGGCGTTTGTGTGGGCCTACACCGCGCCGGGGGAATTGATCAACCAGCTCGCCTACAACGCGATGTTGATCGCCAGCGTTTCAACGATCATCTTCAACGGCAATCCGCTGCTGCGCTATGACGGCTATTACATCCTGAGCGACTGGCTCCAGATCCCCAACCTGCGCCAGCGGAGCGTCGATTATTCGCTGGGCCTGATCAAGCGGCATGTGTTTCGGGTCAAGGAAAAGGAGCCGTTGCCTCCGCCGATGCAGCGGGTGTGGCTGCTCAGCTATGCGATCTGCTCGTCGATTTACCGCATCTTCATCGGGATCATGATCATCCTGCTCGTGGCGTTCAAAGTGCCAATCCTGGGGATGCTCATGGCGATCGGCGGCGTGGTCACCTGGGCGGTGGTGCCGGTGGTCAAGGTCGGGAAATATCTCCTCATCGAACCGGAACTGCATCGCAAGCGCGGGCGCGCCATCGGCTTCTCGGCCGCGGTGCTGGCGGCGGTCATCATTCTCGTGGGGCTCATCCGCTTCCCCGTCCATATCGACGCCAACGGAATCGTCGAGCCGGGAACCCAGCGCGTGTTGACGGCCGGGTGGGGCGGCTTTGTGGCCGATGTGCTGGTCAAGGATGGGCAGCGGGTGCATGAGGGGGATGTGCTCATGATCCTGAAGAATGTGGAGCTTGATTCGGCGATCGCGCAAAAGCGCGATGAGCTTCGGTCATGGCAGGCGAAGCTGCTTCAGGCGACGATGGATGATCCGGCCGCCCGGGCGGCGTATGCGCCGTCGATCGCGGCGATCCAACAACAATATGATGAGCTGCTCCGTCGCAAGGAGTTGTTGACGATCAAGGCGCCGATCGCCGGGCGCGTGCTGCAGCCGAAACTGCATGAGATGGATGGGCAATTCGTCCACCAGGGGCAGGAGGTGCTGACGGTTGCGCAGACCAATGATTTGCTGGTCAAGGCGAACGTCGATCAGAAGGATGCCGAGCTTGCGGCGCAGTATCACCCGACGACGGCCGAGGTGCGCCTCGCGGGGTATTTGTCGGATGAACCGTTGAAGGGAACGGACCTGAAGTTCATCGATGCCGCGCAGGACAAGCTGGCGCACGCCTCCCTCGGCCAGGCCGGCGGCGGCAGCGTGCAGGTGGATCCGCGCGATCCGAGCGGCGAAAAGCCTCTCGTGCAGCAATTCGAGCTGCGCCTGCGAATCGACAACCCGGATGGAAAAATCCTGCCCGGCCAGCGCTCCTGGGTCCGCTGCACGCTCACGAAAAAGCCCCTGATCTGGCAATGGAGCAACCGCTTCTGGCAATTGCTCATGGCCGAGAACAATGGAAGGTGGATGTGAGGGGGGGTGTAGTGGGAAGTGGCAAGGGAAGAAGAGTCGCAGCGGACAAGTGTTCACTTGCGACTTCCCACCTCCCACTTACGACTAATACAAAACCATGACTGAAATTGCCGACAACGAACTCTGGTCCATTTTTGAAGCACGGCGCGTCAAGGCGCCGGAGCTCAAGGGTGTTGATTCGTTCGTCAATGGGGTGGTTGGGTGGGTGCGGAATCGTAGGCCGGTGTTGGCGAGGCTGACGGCGGCGGCGGATCGGATTGAGGCTATGGAGCCGGGAGTGCATGATCTCGGGGCGACGCGCTTTCGGGAGGAAGTGCAGTCGGTCAGGGAGTTGGCGCGGCTCGGAAGGCTCGAAGGGGAACGGTTGGAATATGCGGCGGCGCTGGCGCGGGAAGGGGCGCTGCGGGCGGTGGGGATGCGGCCGTTCAAGGTGCAGGTCATGGGGGCGCTGGCGATGTACGAAGGCGCGATTGCCGAGATGGCGACGGGGGAGGGCAAGACGTTGACGGCGTCGTTGGCCGCGTCGCTGATGGCGTGGTCGGGGCGGACGGTCCATATCATCACGGTGAATGATTACCTGGTCGCGCGGGATGCCCAGGAGATGTCGCCGATCTATGCGGCGCTCGGCCTGCGGGCGGGACATGTGGTCCATGAATCAAGTTCGGGGGATCGATATGAGCATTACCGCCGGAATGTCGTGTATGTGACAAGCAAGGAGCTTGTGGCGGATTTTCTGCGCGACCAGATCGTGCTCGGGACGCTGCGAACGAGCACGCAGACGGCGGTGGGGATGATGCTGACGCCGGGGCATAAAGCAAAACTGCTCCTGCCGGGGTTGTATCGCGTGCTGGTTGATGAGGCGGACAGTTTGCTGATTGATGAAGGGGTGACGCCGCTGATTATTTCCGATTCACCCGACACCGAGCCCAACCGCGAGCTGTACGATGCGGCCGACCAGTTGGCGCGCTGCCTGGTGGAGAACAGGGATTTCACCATCGACTGGACGACGCGGCAGGTGGACCTCACGCCGCGCGGGCAGGACCAGTTGGACATGATGGTGGGAGAGAGCGGCTTTTGGCGCGGGCGACGCCGGCGTGAGGAACTCGTCACGCAGTCGTTGACCGCGCATCACTGCTACATCAAGGGGGAGCAGTACCTCGTCACCGACGATGGCAAGGTCGTTATCGTCGATGAGTTCACCGGGCGGACGATGGCGGATCGAAGCTGGCGGCACGGCCTGCACCAGGCGGTGGAGGTGAAGGAGGATGTGCCCGTGACGGCCGATAAGGAGAACATCGCGAGGATCAGTTTTCAGCGGTATTTCCGGCAATATCCGAGCATGGGAGGCATGACGGGGACCGCGTGGGAATCGTCGCCGGAGTTGTGGCAGATCTATCAGCGCCCGGTCGTGCGGATTCCAACGAACAAGCCATGCATCCGCAAGGTTCATCCGACGATGATGTTCGAGACGATGGATCAGAAATGGGAGGCGGTCGTCAAGCGGGTTTGCGAATTGCACGATCTGAATGTGCCGGTGCTCATCGGCACGCGGAGCGTGACCTCCTCGGAGGAGATCAGCGCCCGGCTGACGGCGGCTGGGCGGGCGCATCGTGTCCTCAACGCGCGCCAGGATCAGGAGGAGGCGACGATCGTCGCCGAGGCGGGGCAGGTGGGACGGATCACCGTGGCGACGAACATGGCGGGGCGCGGAACCGACATCAAGCTGGCCAGCGGCGTCAGCGAGCTTGGGGGGTTGCATGTGATCAGCACGGAGCCCAACACCGCGGCGCGGGTGGATCGCCAGCTCGCGGGTCGCGCGGCGCGACAGGGGGATCCGGGATCGTATCAACTCTTCAGCAGCATCGAGGATGACCTGTTCGTGCGCCACGCGCGCCATCTTCGCCGGGCTTGGCGGACGCTCGGCGCCGACAAACTGATCCGCATCGCCCAGGCGCGGGCCGACCGCCAGGCGCGTTTCAACCGCAAACAGGTTTTAAAGAACGACGATTGGATGGATCAGACGTTGCCGTTTTGACCGGTCATCCGCCCATTGCATTTGGCAACGGATCACGGACAACGGATGCTTCCCTCATTCGTAGGGTCCGTGGTACTCCGCGGACCATTTTCGCGGGTGTGACAATGGTCCGCGGAGTACCACGGACCCTACGAAATCGCCAACGGACACTCCCTCAAATTCTTTCCAACGCCACCAAATCCTCAAACGTCTCCCGTCGTCGGATGATGTGGTAGCCGTCGCCATCGACGAGAATTTCCGGCAGGCGCGGGCGGTTGTTGTAGTTGCTGCTCATGGCAAAACCATAAGCGCCGGCCGTGAAGACGGCCAGCAGGTCGCCGCGCTTGGTCGGCGGCAGGGTGCGGTGTTTCGCCAGGTAATCGCCGCTTTCACAGATCGGACCAACGACATCGACGACTTCACCATCGCGGGGAACAAAATCGCGCCGTCGCTCGGCGTTGACGTTTTCCTTCGACGGCTTGACCGGCCAGATGTGGTGATAGCTGTCGTAGAGTGTTGGACGGATCAGGTCATTCATCCCCGCGTCGATGATGACGAACTTCTTTTCCCCGCCTGTCTTGCGATAGAGCACGCGGGTCAGGAGGATGCCCGCGTTGCCCGCGATATAGCGCCCAGGCTCGAACGCGATGCGATACGGCTTGCCGGCCAGGAGCGGGATCAGCGCCTTGGCGTGTTCGGTGACGGGCAGCGCCTGCTCGGGCCCCTCGTAGTTGACGCCGAACCCGCCGCCGACGTCGAACCATTCGATCTTGTGCCCGCGCTCGGCCAGGCGGTCGATGAGGGCGATGATTTTCTTCACCGCATCGACGTACGGCTGAATCTCATACACCGGTGATCCGATGTGAATGTGAACACCGCCGATGCGGAGGTGCTTGAGGTTGCGGTACTGCTCGAAGACGCGCTCGGCGCGTTCGATGTCAACGCCGAACTTGGTTTCCTTTTTGGCGGTCGTCGTCTTGATATGCGTCTTGGGATCGACATCCGGGTTGATTCGAATCGCGCCGACCGCGGCCAGCCCGATCTCCCCTGCGATGCGGTCGATGTTTTCTATCTCCGCTTCCGATTCCAGGTTGAATGCGGCGATGTCCGCCTTCAGGGCGTCCTTGATCTCGGTGTCGGTCTTGCCCACGCCGGCGTAGATGATTTTTTTCGCCTCGCCGCCCGCCTGCATCGCGCGAAAAAGCTCCCCGCCGCTGGTCACGTCAAACCCGCACCCTTCGTCCGCGAGAATGCGGCAGAGGTTGATGTTGCCGTTGCTCTTGATCGAGTAACAGATCGTCGGATTCAGAGGCGCAAAGGCATCGGCGATCTGCCGGTAGTGATGCAGCAGCGTCGCTTTGGAATAGATGTAACACGCCGTCCCCACCTCGCGCGCAATCCGCTCGGCCGGGATGTCTTCACAATACAATTCACCGTTTTTATAGTTGAAAAAGTCCATAAGTATTTAAGCGGCCGACGGCCGGGCGGGGAAGTCTAGCAAGGGGGTGCAAGGGCGGCAAATCTGAAGCATGTCGAGCAGCCTCAGGATTCAATCTTAAGATTCTCGTTCCGCTTTCCAGTAGAGATCAGTCACGAGGTCGGACCCTTTGTCGCTTGACTCGCGGGGAGAGCTTCCTGGCGTCTATGATCGTCAATCGGCCATCCACAACGACGACGAACTCCGTGCCGGTCTGGATTGCCGTCTCGCGGGCCAATGCCGATGCTCTTCGCAACGCTTTGTAGGACGATCGAAGTACGGTATCCCTGGCTTTTGAAATATCGTTCGCTTTCATAGGGACTCACTCCATTCTATGAGTATGGGTTCGGTGCCCGCGTTATTATACACCGCCCACGCGTCGACAGCGGTTTTGTAACTCCGTTCAAGGTTACGCAGCCCAGAGGCGAATCGGCGGCGAATGACGCTTTGTGGGATGTCGTGTCCACCTTGACGCACCCTCGTGGCAACGCGGGCGATTGCGCTTTCGGGGTTGGGCAGGGTTAGGAAGAACAGGCTGACATGATATCCCATTGTCCGCCATTGCCGGATGCGCCGCAGATAGCCCATCCCGGCGAGTGTCGTTTCGAAAGCAAAGCTTTCGCCATGGGCCACGGCGTCGTCAATCTCTGCGAGCATCAGGCGCCCCGCCTTCACTGCTGCTGCCGCTGGTGCGAACGGAGACAGCCCGGCGGCGATTAGGTCGGCATTGATGAACCGCGGGCATTGCGCTTCGGCCGGAAGAAACACCCGAGCGAATGTTGTTTTTCCCGCACCATTGGGGCCCGCAATGATGATGATTTTCTTTGTCATACATCTGCCTTGTCACGCCATACAATTTGGGCGGCGATGTTCCCGGGTATTTTTCCGTGCCGTGCGCGACTCTGATTGGTCACATTTCCAAAATGACCTTGTGCGTTGATTCGGCTGCTGGGTGGTTGCTCCTGGCGCAGCGGTGTCATGCCGGGTTGGGCGCTGGGTATTGCGCGGGGTTGCCTTCGAGCACATTCATGATATCCCGCACGACCCAGCTCATGTTTTCAATCGCGGTGTGCGTGCGGGCGGCCATGTGGGGGGTGAGCAGGACATTGGGCAGGCCGAGCAGGGGGAAGTCGGGACGGGGAGGCTCCGGGTCGTACACGTCAATGGCCGCGCCGGCGAGGCGGCCACTCTTTAACGCGTCGGCGAGCGCCGCCGTGTCGAGGACTTCGCCCCGGCTGGCGTTGATCAGGATGGCGTCCGGCTTCATCAGTGCCAGTTGCTCCCGCCCGACGAGGTGGTGATTGCCCTCCCGCATGTCCACATGGATCGAGAGAATGTCACAGGAGCGGTAAAGGTCGGCCTTATCGGCCGGTGAAGCGGGGAAGTCGAGCTGGCCCTTCATATCAAGCAGGTCGTTGTAGATAACCTTCATGCCAAAGCCGTTGGCCGCGATGTGGCCGAGGCGTTTGCCCACGCGTCCCATCCCGAGGATGCCGAGGGTGAGTTCATTGAGCTGTCGGCCGCGATAGGTGTTGCGGATGCGCTTGAACTCCCTGGGTTCGTAGGCCGCGTCACGGAAAAAGTTCCACGGACGCAGAAGCTGGAGCATGTACCCGATCACGAAATCCCCGACGGCGATGGTGTTGGCGTCAGGAGTGTAAACGACTTCGACGCCACGGGCGCGACACACGGGAATGTCGATGTTTTCCAGGCCAACGCCCCCGCGCCCGACGACGCGAAGCTTCGGAGCTGCATCAAGGAGCGCTTCATTGACTTTCGTATAGGTTCGCACGCACAAGCCATCGGCCGACGCGAGTGCGGCGGAGAAATCCGCACTGTCGGGGGGAACCTCAAGAACGTTGGCGCGCTCCTTGAGCCAGCCAAGTGGTTTGGCATCTGAACCTTCGGTGACCAACACGGTGGGGCGGGATGAAACGGAAGAAGGCATATAGATCGCACACGTTAATCACAGCGACGCCAGAGGGCAAAGACGAGACCGCGCGGAGTGTGCGTTGTCGGGCGGACGGGACATTCAAACATATTGTCGGGAATCGAACAAAATAATGAGGTGGATATTCATGTACGGTAAGGTAAACTACTTTAGCAATGATTTGCCTTTATTCGATGCCAACCACGCAAGGTGAGTGGGGGTCAAAGGCCTTGAATTGGTACTGCTGAGGTTGGTTGCGGGCATAACGGATACGGAGGATGAGGAAGTCTCGTGGCGCGGTGAAGCGTTGGTGATGCCTTTAAAAAAGAACGGGACATTGAGAATACTAGCCGGGCGTTGTGAGTGTGGATGAAGTCGAAGGGTGAGTTGACTAGGGAGCATTGCATGCAAGCACAGGCTGAAGGCGCTTTTGATGAGACAGAACCCATCATGTCCGACACGGAAGCGGACGTGTCCAATGGCGAAGACGAGCCGAGGGCTGCTGAACACCGTCATATCAGCTATAAGTTTCAGAGGCTGCGAGAGGCGTTGCGGGAGGCGGTGGAGAGTGGAGAATGGGTGGGAAAGTTGCCCGGCGAACGCGCCCTGGCGCGCCGGTTTGGGGTCAATGCCAAGACATTGAGCAAGGCATTGACGGATCTGGCGGCGGAGGGGCTTTTGGAGCGTCGGGTCGGACGAGGTACGTTCGTAGCCGGGTCGATGGCGAGCGAAGGGGCGGGGTTGGCGGCCAAGGGCGGGCGATGGTTGGTTATTTGTGATCAGTCGGCTGCGGGTAATGCGCTTCTTGATGAGTTAAAGCGATTAAATCCGGCATGTCGGGTGGTCGAAGGGACCGAGGCACTGCGCCCCAGCTTTCTATCCAATTTCTCGGTGGTGCTGGACTGCGGCATGGCGACCCCGGCGGCGTTTTATCGACGAATGCGGGTGCGCGGGTTGCCCGTGGTCACATTGTGCGCGCCGGATCGAGAGATTACATCGCACATGGTAAGGCTGGACCGGACGCTGGCGGGATTTTGCCTGGGAAGGGACTTGCTGCTGGCGGGGCATCGGAGGTTGGCGGCGGTGGGGGATCGACGGCGCTCGGAGCTGCGCCGGGCGCTGGCGCAGGCGGTTGGGCGATACGCCAAAGATGCGACGGTGGATGAAGGCGTTGAGGAGGATGTGCTGGCGCTGGTGGACCAGGGGATCACGGGCATCGTATGCGACGGGATCGACGCGGCCAGGCGGGTGCTTGATCAGTTGGGCGACGCCGGTGTGGATGTGCCCCAGCGGGTGTCGGTTGCGGCGATCGGGCTGGCGCAGGGGGAACTATCGTGCAGCGGCAATTATGTAAAACTGGCGAGTGTGGCGACGGCGCTGGTCGAGATGTTGAAGGACTTGCCGCCACATCCCGTGGTGTCATGGCTGCGAGGACATTTCGTGGACCGGGGGACGATGGGATGCCCGCCGCATATCAAGGCGGAAGAAGGTGGTGGGCCCTGCCTATCCGATTCAGTGGCTTCCTGAGGATTGATTTGCGTCGATTGGCTCGCGGGCCTAAGCTGAAAGCCGTAATAGGCGGCGCGGTGGTACCCTGTAGACGCGGATTCATACGAGATGGCCGTTTTGAGTTCCAACGATCGGTCCGCGGCGTCCGTGGACGTGATGCCGCCGGCGGTGAAGGCGGCGTTTTTGAAAGTGGGGGATGTGGATGAGGCCGAGCGCTTCACCCGCGCGCTGGCCGGGGGACATTACGAAAACTTTTCGGTGGTCTCCCGCCTGCTCCCGCGACACTTGCGGCAGGATTTTTGCAATGTGTACGCGTTTTGCCGCACCGCCGATGACCTGGGCGATGAGATGTCCAGTCGCCAGATGGCGCTGGCGCTGCTCAGGCGTTTTCGGGACGCGACCATCCGATGCCACCGGGGGAAGGCGGAGTCGGCGGTGTTCGTGGCGCTGGGGCAAACAATCAAGCGGCATGACATTCCCGTTCAGCCGTTCCTGGACCTGATCAGCGCGTTCGAGCAGGACCAGCGCATCAGGCGCTATGATACGTTTGGCGCCCTGTTGGATTATTGCCGTCGAAGCGCCAATCCGGTGGGGCGGATCGTGCTCTGCATATGCGGATATCGGGATGAACAGCGGCAGTTCCTGTCCGATCGAATCTGCACCGGTTTGCAATTGGCCAACTTCTGGCAGGATGTGCGGCGGGACCTGATCGACCTCGATCGGATATATCTGCCCCGTGAATCGATGGAGCGGTTCAAGGTGAGCGAGGATCAATTGAAACGCCTGGATGCCGATGAGGCGTATCGGAGCCTTATTCGTTTTGAGGTGGAACGAACAGAGGCGATGTTTGATGAGGGGGATGTGTTGCTGCCGCTGTTGGATGCGGGGATTCGGCCGCAGATCGCGCTGTTTTCCGGCGGCGGGCGGGCGATCTTGAAGGCGATTGCCAAGCAGGGGTATGACACGCTGACGCGTCGTCCGACGCTCTCGAAATGGGATAAAGGGACGCTGATCGCCAGGATGCTGATGGGTCGCGCGCGGGGCAGGCTGAGGGGAACAGCGCGCGAGGCCGGCGCATGAGCAAAGCCGATTTCATCACTGCGCCGGCGGGCTCCAAAACGTTGGAGGACTCGCACCGGTATTGCCGCAAGGTGACGCGAGAGTCGGCTCGAAACTTTTATTACGGCTTAAAGCTGCTGCCCGAGCCCAAGCGGTCGGCGATGTTCGCCATCTATGCGTACATGCGGCAGGTTGATGACATCGCCGATGATGCTGAAAGCGGGTCACTGCATCAACGCATCACGCGGTTGGAGGATTGGCGGCGCAGGACGCATGCCGCGCTGAGGGGTGATGGCGCGGAAGGTGGAAATGACGGGATCTGGCCGGCGTTTGAAGAGGTGGGCATGAGGGTTGCGCTGCCCGCGTCGCTCTTCGATGAGATGATTGCGGGCCAGCTACAGGACATGAATCCCATCGCATTTGAAACATTCGCGGAATTGGAAAAATACTGCTATCGGGTGGCGGGTGTGGTGGGGTTGGTGAGTCTGCGGATATGGGGGTATGAAGGGGGCGCGGCGACGGAGGAGTTGGCGATCGCGCGGGGCGTGGCGTTTCAGTTGACGAACATCCTGCGCGATTTGAAGGAGGATGCGGGGCGCGGCCGGTTGTATCTGCCGCGGGAGGAACTGGCGGCGCATGGCTTGACGCCGGAGGAGCTGGTGAACGGCGAAGGCGGCGAGCTGTTTGATCGGTTCATGCGCTTTCAGATTGAACGGGCGGAATCGTTTTACGAAAAGTCCGTGGCGCTGGAGATGCGGATCGAGCCGGACAGCCGCGCGACGCTCCATGCGATGACGGAGATTTATCACGGGCTGTTGAAAAAGATGGCGGCCGATCCGCGACGAGTGCTGCGCGAGCGGATATCGCTGTCGCTGCTGCACAAGCTGCGCATCGGCTGGCGGGCGACCCGCGGTGCGGGCGGGCATGGGGCGATGGGCGGCGGAGATGGGAGCGGGGCGGATCGGTCATCGGATCGCCGGGCGGGTGGGTTATGAATCCAAATGCGGTGAATGATGCGGAGGCACGCGTCATCGTGGTTGGCGGCGGGCTGGCGGGCATGTCGGCGGCGGTGGCGCTGGAGTCGGCGGGTGTGAACGTCACCCTGCTGGAAGCCCGCCGACGGCTGGGCGGACGGGCGGGATCGTTTGAGGACCCCCAGTCCGGCGAGGAACTGGACAACTGCCAGCACGTGCTCCTGGGGTGCTGCACCAACCTGCTCGACTTTTACAAGCGGCTCGGCGTGAGTGGTCTGATCCGCCGCGAGCGAACGATCCATTTCCGCACCCCCGGCGGATCGCGATACGATTTGTATGGCATGCGAGGATTGCCCGCGCCCCTGCACCTCGCGCGGGCGCTGGCGCGTTTTGGCGCGCTGACCTGGCGGGAACGCGCCGTGCTGGCGGGCGCGATGGTTGCCATGATGCGCCTGGATGACGAGGCACGGCTGCGGTTGGCGGATATGTCCTTTGGACAGTGGCTGGATGACCATTATCAGCCGGTGTCCCTTGTGCGGAAGTTATACGATCCCATCATCATCAGTGGCTTGAATGAATTGACGCGGCAAGTGAGCGCGGCGGCGGCGATCCAGGTGTTTGTGGACTCGCTTTTGCGGAATGCCGGTGGGTATGTAATGGGTATGCCCGGTTGCACCCTCAGCCGGTTGTATGAAAAGATTCCATGCGGCGACGTTTGCCTGGGCGCGCGGGTGCGGGGCCTTGAGATCGACGCAAGCGGTGTTCGCGGGGTGCAGCTGGTCGATGGCCAAAGGTTGGAGGCGGATGCCGTTGTCCTGGCGACGAATCATCATGCCGTGAACAAATGGGTTCCGCAGGAGTGGCTGGAGCGCGATGAGCGGTTTGGAGGGCTGGCGCAACTGAAGAGCGTTCCGATTCTCGGGGCGCATCTGTGGTTTGATCGGTCGATCCTTAAGGAATCGCACGCGGCACTCCTGAGCGGGCCATTGCAGTGGGTCTTTCGCAAGGACCAGGCCGGGCGGGCGTTGCATGGGGTCATCAGTGCGGCCGAGTCGTACGCGGATCAGGACCGGGAGGAGTTGCTCAAGGAGTTTGAGGCGCAGATACGGGCTTATTTTCCGGAGGCGGCCGAGGCGCGGCTTGACCGGGGTGTGATCGTGATCGAGAAGCGCGCGACATTTTCGCCGTTGCCGGGAATCGAGCGCCATCGGCCGATGCAGACGCCGATACGGGGCGGCCTGCAGCGCCTGTATCTTGCCGGTGATTACACGCAAACAGGCTGGCCTGCGACGATGGAGGGGGCGGTTCGCAGCGGGTATCTCGCGGCGGAAGGCGTGATGCGGGCATTGACGGGTCGATCAAGGCGGTTTGTCGTGAATGACCTCCCGGCGCAGTGGCCGGCGCGGGTGATGAATGGGGCGTGGTGAAACCATCCTCGGCCCCGCGATTCACCTTCAATCAAGTCACCTCTTCGGACCGCCGCTCGCCATTGAGGCGACGGACGAGCAGCGGTCGGAGCACGCAGATGGCCGCGAGGTAGATGCACGCAATCCCCACGGCCATGACGATGCCCAGGCTTTGCAGCCCGCGATGATGCGCCATCGCTCCGAAAAATCCGAAGCTGGAGCAGGTGATGTAGGCGCACAGGAGCAGCCCGCGATCGCTGGCATCCCATCGTTGCCAGACGCGTCGTGGGTCATGTCTCGCTTCGCGGTAGCGATGAACGAGGAAGACGCCGTATTCATGCCCCGCGCCGATGAGGATGGGAAGCCCGAAGAAATTGGCGAAGTTCCAGTCGATGCCGAAGAACCCCATCGAGGCGATGAGCATGGGGAGCCCCAGCGCCAGCACGCTGATCGCCATCAGGGTTTGGCCGATGTTTCGCAGGTCGATGTAAACAAGCAGCACGATCAGCGCCAGCGCGTAGAGGGTCGCCTTGTGAAACGATGAGGCAATGGAATTGGTGGAATGGAAGATGTTGATGGCAATGCCGGTGAGGGTGGGGTGTCCGGGCACGGATGCGATGGCGCGTTCGGTTTCAGCGACGAACGCCGCGAGTTGCTTTTGATCCCAGAGGTTTTCGCGCGGATAAATATAGAGGGCGTATGTGCCATCGCCCGCGATGTAGTGGGAACGAAGCTCGTGGGGAATGGCGGCCGGGTTGAGCGCCTGCGGATGGAACATCGCGAGCATCGATCGAAGCTCGGCGATGAAGGCGGATTGCCAGTCCGTAAGCCGGGCGGCTGTGCCGATGGGGTTCGCCGCGGTTTCAAGAGCTTTGGCGAACACATTCAGAACATCCGAGGCGCCGGTGAATGCGCCTGACGAATTGGCCACCGATGCCGACGCCTGTTGTGACGCCGGTTCCCTTGAGGCGGCGCTGTATTGGCTGGCGAGGTGGCGTGCCTTCTGCGCGATCGCCTTAAGGTCGGATCCTTCAACGGACGCGGGCGGCGACCAGTTGACAGTGCCGAGGTCGGACTGATGCGCCTGAAGCCATGCGAGGTTGTCATACGCGGTCAGGATGCTGTCGGTGCTTTTGACCGTGGCCAATGAGCCTACGGCTTGACGCGCGGCGCGGAGCACGTCGAGGTCCTTGGTCAGCACGACGGCGGACCACGTTTGCAATTTGTCGATGAGCCGCACCGATTCGAGCGTGGGCGATTGCATGTTGAGCAGGCTCGGGTCAAAGCGCGTCTTCAAGGCAAAGGGAATGCCCGCGCCCAGCGCGATGAGCCACAGCACCGGCCAGATGAGATTCCGCCGCCCGCCATGTGCGGGTTTGATGGAGCGGGTGGCGATGATCCCGCGGCGCCGCCGGATGGGGAAGATCGTCAACAGCGCCGGGAGAACCGTGTACCCGGCCAGGAGGCACAGGAGCAGTCCGCCGCCGGCGATGATGCCAAGCTCGGCCGCCCCGCGAAAGTTCGTGAAGATTGAGACGGCGAACGCGCCCGCCGCGCCCAAGCAAGCCGTGTTGATCGGGGCCGACACATGGCGGAAGACCGCGATCCAGATCAGCTTGGGATGATGCCGTCGCGCCGCCTCCTGACGGTAGCGGACGAGGATCTGCACGAGATAATCCATGCCGATGCCGATGAGGGCGAGCAGGAAAACAATGGAGAGGAGGTTGAGTTCGCCGACCGCGAGCGTCGCCCAGCCAAATGTCCAGCCGATGCCGACGCCCAGCACCAATTCGCCGGCGACGGCGAGCCAGAACGAGCGGAGCATGATGACCAGACCGACGAAGACGGCCGCGAGGGCCGCGATCTCGGCGCGGGTGGTGTCCTGATCGGTCGTGCGCATCTCGTCGGCTTCGAGCGCTGGTCGTCCGGTCACGGCGACGGTGAACTCCGGATAAGAAGCGGCCGCTTGCCGGGCGGCGGATCGAATGGCCTCGACGGTGCGCGAGATGGCGGTCAGGGAGGTGAAATCCCGATTGGGATAGACGCGGACGAGCAGCAGGTGGCGCTTGGGATCCTGTTCATCGGGAACATAGTAATAGCCCAGGCGTGAAGGGTCGGACGCATCCAGTGAGGCCAGATCGGGTAAACCCTCGCCGGGGGTGAGCGGCGCGGCGGGGTTGTGCAACGTTTGCATCCAACTGCGCGCCAGAAGCCCGACGAACGGCGCGTTTTCAGCATCGGGCTTTTGCAACGCGAGCGCGCCGAGGAATCGCTCCGTCGGCGTGCGCCCAAGGAGGCGCTCGGCGAGGTTGGGCTTTTCGGCCCAGAGACGCACGAGGGGGATGAAACGTTTGGCGTCGGCGAACGCTTCGTGAACCCGCGACGGATCGTCGAAGAGCAGCCCTTGATTGCCCAGCTTGTCGATGGGGACATGGCTGTCCACGCTTTTGACTGATTCCGGCATCGCCGCGAGGCGCTGGGTGATGTCATCGGCGAGGCTGGTCCACCGAGGCACGGGGGGCATGTCGGCGGGGTTGGCCGATTCGACAATGACGTAGATCGCCTCGTTTTCCGGGAACAGGTCGTTGAAATGAAGGTAATCCTGGAAAAATTGCACATGCGGATCGAACAGTTTGTTTTGATCCGTGGAGATGTTGAGCTGGACCCACGCCGCGGCGCTGCAGAGGACCAGCAGGAGGCCGGTGACAAGCAGCGTGAGGCGCGGGCGCGAGACGACCCCAAGCACACCCGCGAGCAACCAGCGATGAAATCGGCGCATGAGGCGTTCTTATAACGTCGCACGGGTTGCGCTTCCATGAGCATGGCATGTCGAGGCCAAAATGGGTTTCATCCATGTGCGAGGCGCGTATCATATCGGTATGGACGACATGGAACGAGATGGGTGTGTTGAGGTGGCGATTGTCGGCGCTGGTCCGATCGGTCTGGAGTTGGCGGTTGGGTTGAAGCGGGCGGGGATCGAATACCTCCAGTTTGACGCCAGGCAGATCGGCCACACGGTGTCATGGTTTGCCCCGCAGACGCACTTTTTCAGTTCCAGCGAGCGGATCGCGATTGCGGGGGTGCCGCTGCAAACACTCGATCAGCTCAAGCCCACGCGCGAGCAATATCTCGCGTACCTTCGCGGCGTGGTGCAGCAGTTTGACCTGGACGTTCATACCTACGAACCGGTCATGGGCATTGAACGCAATGGCGATGAGTTCGAGCTGCACACCGTCGGCGGGGGGGAGGCTCGGACCTATCGCGCCAAGCGGATCGTTCTGGCGACCGGCGGCACGGCGCATCCGAGGATGCTGGGCGTCGCCGGGGAGGAATTGCCCCACGTCAGCCATTACTTTGAAGACCCGCACATGTACTTCAACCGACGGGTGCTGATCGTCGGCGGGCGCAATTCAGCGGTTGAGGCCGCCATCAGACTGCACCACATCGGCGCGAAGGTGTCGTTGTCCTATCGGGGCCACCAGATCGACGAGCATGACATCAAGTACTGGCTGTATCCGGAGATGACCGGGTTGATCAAGTCCGGACGCGTCTCGGCATACTTCCGAAGCGTGGTGGAGGAGATCACCGGCGCGCATGTCGTGCTCCGGCATCTGGATGGCGGCGAGCTGCGCATGGTGGGCGCGGATATGGTGCTGCTGCTCATTGGTTACGCAGCCGACCTGACGCTCTGCCGGCAATTGGGCGTCGAGCTGCGCGGGCCGGGCAATGTGCCGGTGTATGACGAGCGAACGATGCAATCGAATGTCCCGGGCGTTTATCTGGCCGGAACCGTGATCGGGGGGACGCAGGAGAAGTACCGCGTCTTTCTTGAGAATTGCCACGTCCATGTCGAGCGGATCGTCGCGGCGGTCCAGGGGCGACTGGCGCCGCGCCGCGAGGTCGCATTCGCTCAGCCGGAGAGCTGAAGCGGCGGGTCTTGTCGAAGCGGCGCCATTTCTTTTTCAACGCTTTGACGTGTGGCACGATGTTTGTTGACAACCCAACTGGAACGGTCCTAATCTGCCCTTGTTGTGAATAAAGAAGTCAAATAGGCAGTCGCGCGAATTTTGGCAGTCGCAAGGACCGGGTTTTTCGGTAGGATCAGCGTTCGGGTTTTAGTCATTCAAGCCAGTAATTGCACCGCGCATTCATGGCGAGGAACAATCAAGAAAGCGGCGGCGGCCATGCGTGTTTTTATGCTCGGTTGGGAGTTTCCACCATTCATCAGCGGGGGCTTGGGTACGGCGTGCTATGGGTTGACCAAGGCGATGAGCGCAACGGGTACGGATGTGCTGTTCGTGCTGCCCCGCCCGGTTTCCACCCCGTTTTCAACGCATGTCCGGCTGGTCAGCGCCCGCGCCGGGTCGATGCTGGCCGCGCCGAGCACGGAGTTTCGGCTCGATGAGTTTGATCGCGTGACCTTTCGGACGATCGATGCGGCGATGGCCAATCCCTACCAATCGGCCGGGGAGTACAAGGCCGGACAGGGTGCGAATGCGGGGGCTGAAAAGAAGGCGACGCATGTCGTCGCCGAGCATCATCGCGTCACCAAGGCGACGGCGGTGGACGTGGAAACCGACGGCGCGGGAATCGGCGGCGTCGGCAAGGCCGGGGCGATCGCCGCCAAGCCCAGGGGCGACGGCGCGGCCAGGGGATTCGTCGGGGACATGAAAAAGGCCGCCGGCGATCATTACAGCGGGGATCTGTTCACCGAAATCCAGCGCTACGCCGCGCTGGCGAGCGAAGTGTCGCGCCACGAAAGCTTTGATGTCGTCCACGCCCACGACTGGATGACCTTCCCCGCCGGGATGGCGGTGGCCGCGCTCAAAGGCGCGCCGCTGGTCGTCCATGTCCACTCCACCGAGTTTGACCGCAGCGGCGAACACGTCGATCAGCGGATTTACGACATCGAGCGCCGCGGCATGCACGCCGCCATCAAGGTGATCGCCGTCAGCCACCTGACCAAGTCGATGATCGTCCATCACTATGGCGTCAACCCCGACAAGGTGGAGGTCGTCTACAACGCGATCGAGTCCAACGGCAATCACTTCGATTCCGAAAAGTACGCCATTCACGGGGAGGAGAAGATCGTCCTGTTCCTCGGCCGGATCACGATGCAAAAGGGTCCGGAGTATTTCCTCGCCGCCGCCAAGAAGGTTCTCGAGGTCATGGACAACGTCAAGTTCGTCATGGCTGGTTCCGGCGACATGATCCGCCGGACGATCGAAATGGCCGCGGCGATGGGGATCGGGCACAAGGTTTTGTTCACCGGCTTCCTCCGCGGCGGGGATGTCGATCGCGTCTTCCAGATGGCGGATTTGTATGTGATGCCCTCGGTCAGCGAGCCGTTCGGCATCGCGCCCCTCGAGGCGATGAGTCATGACGTGCCGGTCATCATTTCCAAACAGTCCGGCGTGAGCGAAGTGCTCACCCACGCGCTGAAGGTCGATTTTTGGGATGTCGATGAAATGGCCAACAAGATCATCGCCGTCCTGAAGCATCCCCCCCTGGCCAGCACCCTCCGCCAGCACGGCAGCTTTGAAGTCAGCCGCCTGAGCTGGGCCGACTCCGCCAAGCGCTGCCTGGAGATCTACGACCAGGCGATCGGGAGCCTGAACAAGGTGTGATGGGAAGGATGCGGCACAGCGCGCCGCCGAGACGCGGGGAGCGCGGAGAGGGAGGGAGCAGTCGCCATGTCGTGCGCGGTGCGGGCGATGGCCCACAACCGATGGTGGCGGTCCGGGATCAACACCACATGCGTGGTCATGTCGCGGGTGATGGGCGTCATGAATCAGGTGACATCACTCATGAATCAGGTGACATCACTCATGAATCAAGTGACGTGATTCATGAATCAAGTGACGTCACTCATGAATCAGGTGACGTGATTCATGAATCAAGTGACGTCACTCATGAATCAGGTGACGTCACTCATGAATCAGGTGACGCCACTCATGAATCAAGTGACGTGATTCATGAATCAGGTGACATCACTCATGAATCAAGTGACATCACTCATGTATCACGCCGCGCCGGACAGGGCGCGGCTGGGGCCGGGGGCGGTTTTTATCTGACGCGGGGGCGCGGCGGGCGCGATGGCGTCGCGCGGGCGGATTTTATCGGCCCGGCGCGATTTTGGGTGAAGCCGGGATCACCACGGAGGGCACGGAAGAGGAAATCAATGCGCCACAAAGACTCAAAGTCACAAAGAGGCGCTCGAGCGCCGAACGCCGCACCACCCGCCCCGCTCTTCCATCAAAAAATAAATTGATGCGCTCGGCCCGCAAGGGCGCGCCGCCGCACAGGAACCTCTTCGTGCCCTTGTATGTTCAAAACGCCATCCAAATGTTCTACTTCCGCTCGTCG
>CAYTAP010000042.1:2420-28073 GCA_964435775.1 uncultured Tepidisphaeraceae bacterium | reverse complement strand
CCCCTTACCGAGGGACACGGTGCTCAAGAGCCTCTTTTTCCGCCGCCTGTTCCTGCCTTACCTGCTGCTTATCTGCGTGGCGATCGGCATCGTCGGAGCGCTGGCGGCCGGGCGCCTGCGCGACAGCTATCTCGAACGCACCCGCCAGGCCATCGCCGACAACAGTTGGCTGATCGTCCGCCTGATCGAAGACAACCTGCGCCAGGGGCGCACGCCCGAACTGGCTGCGCAGATTCAGCGTCTCGGACAAGCTCTTGATTGCCGCATCACCGTCATCAACACCGATGGGACGGTGCTTGCCGACAACGAAGCCGATCCGGCCGGCATGGAAAATCATCGCCTGCGCCCGGAGATCATCGCGGCCGCTTCCAAGGGCCAGGGCGTGAGCCTGCGCCAGAGCGATACGCTCAACCAGGGCATGTTGTATTTCGCGCGGCGGATCGACCTGACCGACCAGCCGCCGCGCTACCTGCGCCTGGCGGTGCATCTGAACGCATTGGACCGGCATCTGCGCTCGCTCTACGCCGGACTGGCCGCCATCGCGCTGCTGGCGATGGCCGGGGCGGGGGTGATCTGCTATCTCTTTGCCCGCCGCCACGCGGCGCCGTTGGTCCGGCTGACGCGATTCGCCGATGAACTGGCCGGGGGCAACCTGGACCGGCGCATCCGGAAAACCGATGCGGGGGAAATGGGCACCCTGACGGATGCCTTGAACTCGATGGCCGATTCCCTCGGCCGGTTACTGGCGCAAACCACGCATGACCACGCTGAGCTGCTGGCGATCCTGTCGAGCATGAGCGAAGGCGTCATTGCCACCGACATGCAACAGCGCATCGTATTGGTCAATACCGCGGCCGCCGACATGCTCGATTTCACTGCTGCCGAGGCCCAGGGGCGGCGACTCTGGGAAGTTGTTCGCGATCAAGCCATCACGCAAGCCGCCGCGGCCGCCATTGCACCTGATGCCGCGTCAGCCACACGACAGGATAAACCATTTCAAATCGGCCCCATCGCCGGTCGGCACCTGGAAGTCACTGTCCGCATGTTTCCACAGGATCAGCCGCCGCAGGGCCTGATCCTCATCGCCCACGATGCCACCGAGTCGGTGCGGTACCAGGAATTGCGCAAAGAGTTCGTGGCCAATGTCTCCCATGAGCTGCGCACGCCACTGACGGCGATCAAGGGATTCAGTCAGACCCTGCGCGATGGGGCTATGGGCGACCCCGTCAAAGGCCCGGACTTTCTCGCCACCATCGAACGACATGCCGATCAGTTGACCAACCTGGTCAGTGATCTGTTGGAGTTGTCGAGCCTGGAGAGCCATCCCGACGTGCCCCGGGCGGTTCGCGTCGATGTGGCAGCCACGGCGCGCCGTGCCGTGCATCTGCTCATGTCGGCGGCGCAAAAAAAGGGACAGAGCGTGAGCATCGAAGCAGCGCCCGGCCTTCCGCCGGTTGCCGGCAATCCCGATTACCTGGAACGCGCCATCGCCAACCTCGTGGAAAACGCCGTCAAGTACACGCCGCCGGGTGGCGCGATCACCCTGTCTCTTCGCCAACGGGCCAATCAGGTCGCGGTGGAAGTGCGCGACAACGGCATGGGCATTCCACCAGAAGACCTGCCGCGCATTTTCGAGCGATTCTACCGCGTCGATCGCTCGCGCTCCCGCGAAATGGGAGGCACCGGCCTGGGGCTCTCCATCGTCAAGCACATCGCCCAGGTGCATCGCGGCAGCGTGAGCGTCATCAGCACGCCGGGACAGGGCTCCTGCTTTACCCTCACGCTGCCCGCCGCAGACGCGCCCGCACCAGCAGCCCGCGCCTGAATCAAATCTTCATCCCCCGCTCATTTGCCCTTCGTCATCAAACCCACAATGCGGCCATGGCCTGATTGGCCATCCGCAAACGGCCCGGATCGGCCGGAATGGGTTTGTATACGAAGGAATCGCATATGACTGATCGTCGCTCTACTTTTGGCGTCCTGACACTGGCGGCATTGGGCTTCACTGCGGCGGCGCACGCGGCCGACCCATCCCCCAGCGCCATTCAGACCCGCATTGACTCACTGGAGGCTCAGGTGCAGTCACTCAAGGCCGAACAACAGGCGAATCAAGACGCCCTGGCCGCCACGCAAGCCGTGATGAAAGACGCGGCCGAGCGCAGCGCCGTGACTCCCTCGGCTTTTACCGGTGGATGGAAGGATGGCAAGTTCATTTTGCAAAGTGAGGATGGGCGATTCTCACTGAATCCCAACATTCAATTCCAATTCCGCTACGTCGCCAACAACCGCAGCACCGACGACGGCAGCGATACGCAGGAAGGTTTTGAGGTGCGCCGGGCCAAGTTCGGCTTCGCCGGTCATGCCTTTTCCAAGGACCTGACCTACAACTTGACCTGGCAGTCAAGCCGCAGCGGCGGCGCGGTGAGCCTGGAAGAAGCCTGGACGAAATACAAGTTCGCCGACCAATGGTCCGTCCGCGGCGGCATGTTCAAGGACCCTCTTTCCCACGAGCAGCAGGTCAGTTCCAAGAAGCAACTCGCCGCCGACCGTTCGCTGCTCAATGAAACCCTCATCGGCGGTGATGATTTCGTCGAAGGCATCGGCCTGCTGTATGGCGGCGGCAAGGATGACTTGCACGTCGAAATCGCCCTCACCGATGGCTCTCAAAGCCACAACACCGATTTCCGCAACAGCGGCAGCAATTTCGGAATCGCCGGGCGCGCCGAATACAAGCTCGCCGGCGACTGGAAAAACTATGAAGATTTCAGCGCCCTGGCCAACAAGAACAACCTGCTCGCTTTGGGAGCCGGCGCCGATCTCACGCAGGATGGCTCAAACAACACCATGCTTCACACCCTCGACGCTCAGTATGAGTTGACCAATGGCGTGGCACTGTATGGCGCCTATGTCGGCCGCTATACCGATGGCGGAACCGACGGCAATCTTTATGACTGGGGCTTTCTCGGGCAGGCGAGTTACCTGATCGACGGAAAGCACTGGGAAATCTTCGGCCGATATGACTACATCAACCTGGATGACAACCGCGGCGGGACCACGGGAAGCTTCTCCGAACTAACCGCCGGCGTGAACTATTATTTCGAAGGCCACAACGCCAAGTTCACCCTGGACGCCGTCTATCTCCCCGATGGCGCGCCATCCAACCAGACGGGCATCGGCATCCTCGCCAGCGACGGCGAGCAGATTCTCCTTCGGGCACAATTCCAGTTGCTGCTATAAGAGGAACCCGATCCAAAGCCGCATTCCCTCCAACTTGTGATGGATGTGGACAACCGATCGATGCACGTCAGCCGATGCAGTGCACGGGGCGACTGGGATGGTGAGTCCGGAAAATGTTTGCTTGGGATTTGTAGGCCCTCGAATTGCAGACTGGAGCCTCCAAGAGGCTGCAACATGCCTGGACGCGGCCCTGGCCGTGTCCAGGCATCTGTTTACGTCGATTGAATGCAAAAGTAACGGCGACCCATCATCTTTTCATCATCTTGCGTGGATAGACTCCTGGACTTAAGCGGATTATCTGGTGTAAGGGAAACCTGATGAGATCATGGCGATATCTGTTGCTGCTTTCGACGCTGTGGAGCGCCGGATGCCAGTCTTACCGGCCGAAACCAATTGATTCTCAACGGGTTGATGGGGATCTGGCCGTTCCGGCACGGGACGTGCTGCGTGAACAGGCGCGTGACATCCGGCATCCGCTTTTGCGGCCCGTGGAGTTGGATGCCCGGAATGGACTGTCGCCGGATGAGGCGGCAATACTGGCGGTTCTGGTCAATCCTTCTCTGCGCGCCCAGCGCGATCGCCGCAATCTGGCATCGGCACAACTGCTGGCAGCCGGCATTCTACCCAACCCGCAATTGACGGCCAATCTCGATGTTCCCATGGGCGGGAACACGCAGGGAACTGTCAATGGCTATGGCGTGGGGCTGAGTTGGGATCTGACGGCTTTGATCCGCCGGGATGCGCGAAAGTCGGCGGCGGCGTCGGAGGCGGCGTCGGTCGATTTGGATGTGGCATGGCTGGAATGGCAGGTGGCGCAGGCGGCGAAAAGTGCGTTGTATGATGTGGTGGCGCTTCAGGCCCAGGTGGCGCAAGCCGAGCTGGTGGATCGTCATTTGGCCGAGAATCGCGCGGTTCTACAGCGGGCGGTGACCGAGCATCAGAAAACGGTGGTGGATTTAGCGGCTGCCGAAGCCGCCAGTCAGGATGCCCACGCGACGGTGCTGGTTTTGCAGCGCGACTTGCGTCATCAGCAGTTGATGCTGAATCAGGCGCTGGGGGTTCCCCCGGAGATGCGCATCAGGCCCGATCCGGACATGACCCTGCCCTCAGCGGTCCACCTGCCCACGGAGCGTCAGCTTGAGAACGGCTTGGAAAACCGGCGGTTGGACCTGTTGGCGCTGAAACGGGGTTATGAAAGTCAGGAAGAAACGCTCCGCGCCGCCGTATTGTCGCAATTTCCGAACATCAACATCGGTTTCAGCCGCGCCAGCGATACGAGCAATGTTCACACGACGGGGTTCGGCGTCACCATCGATTTGCCGATTTTTGATCGCAACCAGGGCGGAATCGCTACCGAACGCGCCACTCGCCGGCAGTTGTATGATGAGTACGTGAATCGCGTGTTCGAGGCGCGTTCCCAGATTGCGATGAGCCTTGCCGACCTGCGCTCACTTTCCAGTCAAATTGCCGCTGCCCAAGAGGCCATCCCCAGCCTGGAACGGCTCGTAAGCACCTATCGCCAAGCGATGTCGCATGGCAATGGCGATGTGCTCAGCTACTACACGGCTCAGGGCACGTTAGCTCAAAAGCGGCTGGATCTGTTGAAACAGAAGCAGCAGTTGGCCGAGAACCGGATCGCCTTGGAGATCGCTACGGGACGGTATTTGCCGGAGGAGGCCGCGCCGACGGCGCCCGCGAGCCGGCCGGCCACCACGGAGTCTTTACCATGAAACGCTGGATTCGCTGGAGTGTGTTGGGGATTGCGATAGTGCTTGCGCTGGGCGCCGGATATCTCGTGTGGCAACGGGGTCAGCCGGTATCCGAAGCCGCTGCTACTGAAGAAGCGACCAGCCAGCCCTCCGTCGCAGACGGACACGTGGCATCCGTTCGTACCGCACCGATCACCCGAGGAACCATTCACCAGACGCTGACGGCGTATGGAACCGTGATCGCCCAGCCGGGCGCGGTGCGGGTGATCTCCGTGCCGTTCGAGTGCCGGGTGGCGCACGTGCTGGCGGCATCCGGGCAGCCGGTCTCGGCCGGCACAGCGCTGGTGGAGGTGGAGGCCAGCCCTGATACGCAATTGCAGTGGGAGGAAGCCGGCAATGCGGTTGATGCCGCCGTCAAACAGCTTCAACAAGCCCGCCAGCGATTCGATCAGCATCTGGCCACCAACCAGGAACTGCTCCAGGCGCAGCAGGAGGCGGCGTCGGCGCAGCTCAAGCTCAAAAGCCTGACGAAGCGGGGGATCGGCTCGCCGCGACGGCTGTCGGCCGAGTCGGCCGGCATCATCAGCAAGATGGATGTCCAGGAGGGGCAGATCGTGCCGGCGGGCGGCGCGCTGGTGGAACTAGCCGCCGATAAGCAAATCGAAGTGAAGCTCGGGATTGAGCCGGAGGAGGCCGGCCGGTTGAAGATGGGCCAGCCGGTCTCCCTGTTTGTCGCCGAGAAAGGGTCATCCGCACCCATCACGGGGAAATTGCGGATGGTCACGCAGCGCGTCAATGCCGAGACTCGGCTGGTGGATGCGTTTGTTTCTCTTCCGGCTCATACGGGACTACTGCTGGATCAGTACGTGCGCGGCCAACTGATCATCGCCGCGCAGGAGGCGCTGATCGTGCCGCGCCAGGCGGTCCTTCCGAACGACGACGGCGGCTACACGCTCTTCACCGTTGACCAGGACCATGCCCTCAAGCACGCCGTAACGCTTGGGCTGCAAAATGACAAAGCCGTGGCCGTCAGCGGGGAGCATGTGAAAGAGAATCAGCGCGCCGTGATCGCGGGGAACTATGAGTTGGAGAACGGCATGGCCGTGACCGAGGAGGCGGCACGATGAGGTTTCTTTCCTGGGCGCGCAGCCACGGCCGCTCCATCGTGTTCCTGATGGCCGTCCTGGTGATCGGTGGATTATTCAGCGGCTGGAGCCTGCCGGTTGCCCTGTTTCCCCAAGTGAGCTTCCCGCGCGTGCAGGTCAGTGTGGATGCCGGGGACCGCCCGGCCGAGCGCATGGCGCTGGAGGTGACATATCCGGTCGAACAGGCGTTGCGGGCCATTCCCGGCGTCCGGAGCGTGCGCTCCACCTCCAGCCGGGGCAGCGCGGATATCTCTGTGAACTTCGACTGGGGCCAGGACATGGTGGCCGCCCTGCTCCAGAGCGAATCGCAGATCGCCCAACTCGCGCCGACGCTGCCGGCGGGAACGACTTTTGAGGCCCGGCGCATGGACCCGACGGTCTTTCCCGTCCTCGCCTACAGCCTCACCTCCGACACTCACTCGCTGGTGGAATTGCGCGACCTGGCAACCTATGACCTGCGCCCTCTGCTCTCGACGGTCAGCGGCGTGGCCAAGGTGGATGTTCAGGGCGGGGCCATCGAGGAATACCGGGTTGAGGTCAACACCACCAAGCTCCAGGCGCTGGGCATGACTTTGAGTGAGGTGGCGGATCACCTCTCCGCGGCCAATATCCTGACGGCCGTGGGGCATGTGGAAGACAATGACAAGCTGTACCTGGTTATCAGCGACACACAGTTCGCCAGCCTGGAACAGATCAACCAGACTATTCTGCGTTCAGGGAGCAACGGTGTGGTCCGCCTCACAAATGTGGCCACTGTCCGGAAGGACACGGCGCCCAATTTTACCCGCGTCACCGCCGACGGGCACGATGCCGTGCTGTTTCAGGTGTTTCAGCAGCCCGGCGGCAATACGGTGCGGATTGCCCAGGAAGTGAAGGCCAAGCTGGATGCCGCGGGTCAACGTCTCCCGGCCGGCATCCGCCTGGCCAACTGGTATGACCAGAGTGATTTGATCCTGGCCTCGGCCCACAGCGTCAGGGATGCGGTGTTGATCGGCATGGGGCTGGCCGCAATCGTGCTGCTGGTGTTCCTGCGCAACTGGAAAGTGACGCTCATCGCCACGCTGGCGGTGCCGGCGGTGCTGGCCACGACGGTGCTGCTGTTGCACGTGCTGCACATGAGCTTCAACATCATGACGCTGGGGGGCATGGCCGCCGCTGTCGGGCTGATCATCGATGATGCGATCGTCATCGTGGAACACATCACGCGCCGCTTGCGCAGCGGGAGCGGCAATGAGAGCGACCGCGTGACGCTCGCCACCGCCGAGTTCACCCGCCCTTTGGTGGGGTCGTCGGCCTCCACGATCATCATCTTCGCGCCGCTGGCATTTCTCTCCAACGTGACCGGTGCGTTCTTCAAGGCGCTGTCGCTGACGATGGCCGCCAGCCTCGTCATCTCTTTCCTCGTCGCATGGCTGGTCATCCCCGTCGTGGCGGCGCATTGGCTTGGCCCAAAAGATGCCGAGCAAGAGGAAGGCGGCCGAATCACCCACTGGGTCCATCGCGGCTACACATGGTTGATGCGTCGTCTGCTGGTCCGTCCTTGGATGATCATGCTGGTGGTGATACCCATCGTCGGCCTGGGCTACTTATCTTATCGAAACCTGTCTTCCGGGTTTATGCCCGCGATGGATGAAGGCGGGTTCATTCTCGATTACAACGCCCCGCCCGGCACGTCGCTGGCCGAGACGGATCGCTTGCTGCGGCAGGTGGAAGCCATCCTGCATGACACGCCGGAGGTGCAGACGTATTCGCGACGCACCGGGTTGCAGTTGGGAGGCGGCCTGACCGAGGCGAACTCCGGCGATTTCTTCGTGCGTCTCAAGCCCTTGCCCCGTCGACCTATCGAAGAGGTTATGGATGGGGTGCGTCAGCGCGTGGAACACTCCGTGCCCGGCTTGAAGATCGAAACCGCCCAGCTCATGGAAGACCTGATTGGCGACCTCACATCCGTTCCGCAGCCCATCGAGATCATTTTATTCTCCAATGATCCCAAAGTCCTGGATATGACCGCGCGAGCAGTGGCAAAAGCAATCGGGCAGGTCAAAGGGGTGGAAGAGGTCAAAAATGGCATCGTGCTGGCCGGTGATGCGGTGGATGTCAAGGTCGACCGGGTGAAAGCGGCTCTGGAGGGAATGGATCCGGACGCCATTACCCGGCTTTTAAATGACCTGTTGAGCGGAAACGTCACAACCCAGGTTCCGCAAGGACCCAAGCTGGTGGGGGTGCGCGTCTGGGTTGTCAAGGACTTGCGATCCACCCTGGCGGACTTGAACCAACTGCAATTGCGCGCGCCCGACGGGCATCTGTTTCCGCTTAAGCGCGTGGCGAGCCTGCAGACGGTTACAGGGCAGCCGGAAATCACACGCGATGACCTGAAACGCATGGTGGCCGTCACAGCGCGGATCAGCGGCCGGGATATGGGTTCCACCGTGCAGGATGTGCAAAAGATCCTGGATCGCCCGGGAATGTTGCCAGCCGGCGTCACCTGTCGTCTGGGCGGACTGTACGAGCAGCAGCGCATCGCCTTCCAAGGTTTGCTGTTGGTCATCATCGCCGCCATCGCGCTGGTGTTCCTGCTGCTGCTGTTCCTCTATGAGTCCCCGCGCGTGACCATCGCCATGCTTGCGACCACGATGCTGGTGCTGGCGGCGGTTTTCACGGGCTTGTGGCTCACCAATACCGAACTGAACATCACTTCGATCATGGGTATGACAATGATCGTGGGAATCGCGACGGAGGTGGCCATCTTCTACTACTCGGAATATATGGAATTGTCCGAAGACCAGCCGGCCCTGGAGCGGCTTGTTTCGGCCGGCGTCAACCGCATGCGTGCTATCACAATGACGACCATCGCCGCCATCCTCGCCCTGTTGCCGCTGGCGCTGGGCTTGGGACAAGGCTCGGCAATGCAGCAGCCGCTGGCCATCGCCATCATCGCCGGGCTGGCGGCGCAACTGCCGCTGGTCCTGATCGCTCTGCCGGCAATCCTCCATCTGCTGGGGCATCGCAAGTGAATAAGCCCTTTGTAAATTTCCAACATCATGCTCCCATCATCTGCCGGCGCATATCTTGATCCCGTACGTTCCACACGGAACGCCCCGGCCGGTCAAACGGATGATCGGCGGGGGGCCATGCCCGCAGGCAGCGGGCGCGGCGTGGTCTTTTGACACAGGAGATCGATCATGTTCAAGCATAAGACTTTAATCGGTACGGCGGCTCTGGCTCTGGCTCTGGGCGGCGTGCTCCGCGTTGGCTTCGCGGCAGAAGAGGCCATGGATTTCAACAAAGCGCCGGCCGCCGTGCAGGCCGCCGTCAAAAAGATTGTCGGCGACAACAAGGTGGAGAAGTTCACCCGCGAGATCGAACACAAGGCCACGGTTTACGAGGCGAAATACAAGGTCGATGGCCAATCCCGTTCCATCGAGGTGAGCGAGAACGGCCAGGTTCTGGAGCAAGAGCAGGAACTGGATACCGCCGCCTTGCCTAAGGCGGTGAGCGACGCCATCAAAGCCAAATATACCGATGGTCAAATCGGCGAGGCCAACCTGGTCATGGCCGGAGAGAAGTCGTTTTATGAGGTGGACGTGACGGTGGGCAAGGAGAAACACGAGCTTCACGTTTCGGCCAAGGGTAAGATTCAACAGGACAAAGTGGAGGCCGAGGACAAGGATTAGAAACATCCGGCATGAAATCCACGCCCCGCGTTACTCTTTCCCCCCTCCCCTGGTACGCCGGGGGAGGGCAGGGGAGGGGGTTTTCTCAAGTGCCGGGCGATGGAAGTCACGCCCCGCGGTTCATTCGTGTTTCGCGCGCTGTGGAAAGCCTTGGCGCATTGGAAGTAAAAGAGCTTGGCCATGCGGGTGCTACTGATCGAGGACTCCGAACGCCTGCAACGTTCCGTTGGAGCGGGGCTTCGCGCCGCCGGATATGCCGTGGACGCGACCGGCGACGGAAAGCAGGGGCTTTGGTGCGCTGAGTCCCATGACTATGACGTGATCGTGCTCGACCTGATGCTGCCCGGGATGGATGGCCTGAGCCTTCTCCAACGCCTGCGGAGTCGCGGCGGGCAGGCTCATGTCCTGATCCTGACCGCGAGAGACACAGTGGAGGATCGGGTGAAGGGGCTTCAAAGTGGAGCCGATGACTACCTCGTCAAACCGTTTGCCTTTGATGAGCTTTTGGCGCGGGTGCAGGCGCTGGCGCGCCGCCGCCATGTCGCAAAGAACCCCAAGATTGTCATCGGACCCCTGGAGATCGATACCGTGCGGCGAACCGTCGTCTGTCGCGGCGCGACGGTGAACCTTGCCGCACGCGAATACGCTCTGCTCGAATATTTGGCGATGCGACAAGGGCAGGTTGTCTCCCGCACCGACATCGAGGCCCACATTTACGATGAACAGGTGGAACCCATGAGCAACGTCGTCGATGCCGCCGTCTATACCCTGCGCCGCAAGCTGGAACATGCCGGCAAGCCCTCTCTCATCCAGACCCGGCGCGGCATGGGGTATATTCTGGAGCCGCTCGCGTGAGATGGTCCATCCGCCACCAATTGTTCCGGCAGTTGCTCCTGGGCATCCTGGCCACTTCCACGGTGGCCGGCCTGCTGTTGTATGGCTACGTCCGTTCAGAATTCCTGGAGCAATTTGATGATGCCTTGGCGCTCAAGGCCCGTTCACTGGCTTCGCTGATCAAGCGAAATCCGCAGGGGCAAATCGACCTCGATTTCGCGGCCGAAGTCATGTCGGAGTTCGGCGCCGCCCATCATTCCCAATTCTACGAGTTCTGGTTGCCGGATGGCGACGTCTTGGCGCGATCCCCCTCGCTGGCCTCCCATGACCTCTCCCGGCAGACGGTGTTGTCCCACTCGCCTGCTTTCAGGAACGTGCCGCTCCCCGGCGGCCGAGCCGGGCGTGCCATTGCCGTGGCGGTGATTCCGCAGTTGGAACTGGATGCCCCGGCGGGAGGCATCGCGGCCTCGGCGCCCTCCGCCCCATCCGCTCCCCTGCAACTGATCCTTGCGCGGGATCGGGAGGAGTTGGATGAGTCTTTGACCTCCCTGATCACGGCGCTAGCCATTGCGGCGATCCTCATGTCCGCAGTAGTCCCCATCCTCGTCCTGATCGTCGTGCGGCGCGGGCTTGTTCCCCTGGACAAAGTGGCTCGCCGCGCGAATGAAATCGACGCGACCACGCTGGATTTGCGTTTTCCCACGCGGGATCTGCCCGACGAGATGCTGCCGATCTGTGCGAAGCTTAATGATCTCCTGGACCGCCTGGACGCGGCATTTCAGCGCGAACGCCAATTCACCGCCAACGCCGCCCATGAGCTGCGCACGCCCATCGCGGAACTGCGCGCCTTGGCCGAGGTGGCCCTGCGATCTCGACCGGAAACAACCCACACGGCCGCCTGCTTTCAAGATGCGCTCGACATCGCCCTGCAGATGGAGCGGCTGGTCACCATGCTGCTGGCCCTGGCGCGGGCGCAGACCGCACGGGATCAGACGATCCATCAAACCCGCGATCTGGCGAAACTGGTCGCCGAAGCTTGGGAACCCCTGCGCAGGCCGGCCGCTCAGCACGGGTTGCGCACCGACATCCATCTGCCGGAAACAGCCCCGGTGCGTTGCGATCCCGTGATGCTTTCGGCCATCCTGAGAAATGTGCTGTCCAATGCCGTCGATCATGCCCCGACCGGGGGAGAAATCACATGCCGGCTGGAGCCATCAAGTTACGCCACCTGGATCCTCGACGTGCGGAACACAAATGATTCGCTGACCGCGGCCGACCTGCCTCACCTGGGCGAGCCGTTTTGGCGGCTGGCGACGGATCGCTCGGACCACACCCATGCCGGGCTGGGATTGGCGCTCATCTGCACCTATTGCGCCTCTCTTGGAATTGACGTGTGTGCCGAACTAATCACTCCCGATTGCTTTCGCCTGGCCCTGACTATCCCCCAGCCGACACCTCATCGCGAATAATCCCTGGTTCTCGCGATTCGCCCGCGACTCTTTCACGCGCAACGCCTCGCCCAGTGCCGCCAAATGTCTTATCGCCGTTACTGGCTATAGCGCAGGTGCGGTGCTTGATGGATAGCATGTGGAGAACCTGTCAGCTTCACATCGCCCTCTTTGGCAATACCAAACAAATACCGTACACTAGAGCCTGGTTGAGCTGCCCGTCGCCTGGAGTGGGACGAATCTCGGCCACAGGGAAGCGTGGTTTTCATTTGTGCAGCTCAGTGAATTGTTACGTCGTGCCATGAGGCACGTCGAACGGGGAGGCTGCGCCCATGGCAGGCCAGTATGCGCCCAAGACTTTTATCCGGCAGGTTCGAGGGGCTCTGTTGAACCGATGTCTGCGTCAGTACGGCATCGAGGCAGACCTGAACATCGAGATCATCAAGCCCGCCGTCGTGGAGACCATCTTCCAGCGGCTCATGGCGGTGCCGCCGGAGCAGCTCCATCTGGTCGAGCGTGATTTTGCAACCATCACCGAATTGGCATCCCGAGAAGGTGCCGAGGCCCTGCTGATGCAGGCCGCGCACGCGGGCGTGGATTTTTCTACGCTATTTGCCCAGGCCCGCAATGATTATGAGCGGGCGTGCTGGGCCTTCCTCGAACACCGTGACATCTTCGAACTGGCTGCCTGCTTTCACGCGATGGACCACATCGGGGCCGGCCGGTGGAGGCGCAGATGGGTGGGTGAAAATCTCGTACCGGCCACCGACGCCCAGGCCATCCAGATGCTCCAATCGCTCATGCGCGCCACGTATGCCAAGGAAGGCCGAGGCCGACGCTGTCACGTCGATTACTACATGCGACATGAGCCAACGCGCCACTGCTTCTTCGCCTACCCCGAAGATCATCTCCGCACCGACCTCGGATATGACGAGGACGATGCACTGCGCGATCACCCGCGCAAGGTCGCCTTCGAAGTTATCTTCGTCTATCGCCCCGAAGAGGGTGTGCTGGAGGTGATGGCGCCCGGCGGGAAGGACCAGGTGAAAGATCTGGCGGCCTGTTTTTGCGCCGCGATCCTCGGCGTTCCCGAATTGCCGGAGAAGAGCCTCCCGCGCGTCTTCGATCTGGAGCGGCTCAAGCAGCCGGACGTCACATTTCCCACCGATCCCGAAGATGCCATCGAGCTTGTCCAGTTGCGGGAAGTGAAGCTGACATTGCCCAAGCGGCACGGATGGCGACGACGCGTGCAATTTTCGGCCGATGCCCGGGCGCACGATCCGGCGACCACCCATCAAATGCTCGTGGAGACTGTCCAACTGGCCAATGTGCCCTTGGAGGATGTGATCGTCTCTCATGCACGTTTCTGCCTCATCTTTGCACCGCCGGACGGCACCCGCCCCAGGCATTTGGTGTTCACGGTCTCCACACCCGACATTTGTAATCTGAAGGATGGTCACCATGACAACATCGCACGCAAGTACCTCCGCCGATGGGGCCTGGTCGTTGACGAATCTGCTGCGAAAGTTCATGCGCGATCTGGATCAGCCTCACGAGCGGGCCTACTGCTTCGATGAAATAGCCATGCTCAAACCGTGGCCGGCCGGGGCTTTGGAACTTTTCGGCAGTCTGGGCATTCTTGCGGAGATGACCGAGAGCGGACCGGTATGGCTGGACGACTGCGTGGATCCGGATTGGGCTGATCCGACATGGCTATTCAGCCCGGCCAAGGGCCGCGTGGTGGGCTACTGTGCCTGTGGATGGGGCTGCGGAGGGACCCATGTCGTTGAACGGGAGCGGGCCAGGCAATGGCGGCCGAGTTTCGAGGGCATTGCTCGACGTATCGCTGCCGCACTGAGTCTCAATGATGGATGGATTGAGGATGTGCCTGGTCGCGTGCGCCTGCTGGGGGCCATGGAGCACAACGGGCAATGGCGTGAGATATTCATTGTGCGAGGCATCACCTGGCCAGACGGCCCTGCGGTTATTGCCCAGGCACAAAGATTGGCTCGCGCCACGAAGGCGACGCTGCTCTGTATGGCAGCATTGCCCCCGCTGGAGCATCGCCCACAGGCATGGCAGACCGTGGTATCGCTCCAAGAGATTGTCGCTATCCAGAAGGGTCGGCTGATTCTGCCAATCGCCAGGTTGTTCGACGATGGAGCGCTACCTGCCGCCCTACCCGTCGCGCGCGAGGCGCTTGCCGAGCAAGATCTGGACGTCCTGGAGGCACTGGCCGCCAGGCCAAAGGTGGCGCTGAACATCACGGAAATCATGGCCGCCGCCGGCTACAGCAAGGGAACCACCCGCGCCATTCTTAACCGCCTCAAAGCTGTTGAATTGGTCGGCCACCCGCCGGGCACGAAGCGCAAGGGGATTGCCATCACAGCCGCGGGCATTGCCGCACTGAAGGATGCCAGCGAGCGAGGATGACACGCACACGGCGTCTCTTTGCAATACGGCCATATAAAAGACAACCACCTACTCGTTTCAGGCGAGTAGTCTACTCGAAATGAGGCGAAATCGCGTCGATTTAAGCAAAATACTTGCAATCTCGCCCGTTCATATCTACCGTGTCGACCGAAGGTTACGGATTCTATGGAAAGGCCCGGATTCGTTCGTAAAGCGGGGGTTGTGGGTTCAAGTCCCATCTTCGGCTTTTCCATAACATATGCTGACTCAATAAGTTGCGAAAGGCGTCCTGGCGACGATCGCCGGAGTTTCATCGTCGTGGAGCGTCGCTTGGGCGCGTCCGCGATTTTTGCCGACGAGCATGCGCGTGGTTTGGCCGGCAGGTCACGCCGACGCACATGTGCAAGGACGTGAACCGGCCGGGGGCTTTCTCCGCACACTTGCCGCATGATCCGCTCATCCGTACAGTCGGCGACGCGCACTGAACATGCCCACGCGAAGGAGCGCCCATGAAGCCCGCGAAATGGTGTCTGGCAACCGCAGCCCTATTGGCAAGCGCCTGGCCGGTGGCGATGGTGTCGGCCGCCGAAACGGCGCGCGATTCGTTCCTCGGCGACGCCGCCAAGCCACTGTCCCTTTCCGACTCCAGCGAAAGTGTTTACGCGCCTCCCTCCGCGCCGTCTCCCAACCAGGGTGTCAATGCCGGCGCCGCCAACATTGACATCCGCGTCTCCTACATGACCGATTACGTCTATCGCGGCATCGAACCCTTTGACAACGCCCTGGGTCACGAAGACGCCTCCAACTACCAGTTTGAAGGCAAGCTCTCGTTCGATCTGGGCAAGCTTCCCCATCCTTTCATCGGGTTGTTCACCAACATTGCCGAAACGGATGAAATCTCCAACTTTGAGGAAATCCGCCCGTATTTCGGTGCCGACTGGACGCTCAAACCGTTCACCTTCACCGGCGGGCTCACCAGCTACATCTACCCCGACCGCGACGAGATGCAGACCGCCGAAATCTTCGGGAAAATCCAGCTTGATGACGGCAACATCCTCCGACTCGACGAGCCGCTCTTCTCGCCGTATGTCTACGCCGCCTATGACTACGAGAAATACAACGGCTGGTATTTCGAGGCCGGCGTGGAGCACAACTTCATTCTCGAAGACACCGGCATCACGCTGACCGTCAACGCGGCCATCGCATACACGAGCGGGCATGAGTTTTTCGCCGGTTCCGGCGGCAAGGACACCGGATTTCAGCACTACCAGATTGGCCTGATCGGTACATATTCCCTCAACACGCTTTTCAACGTCTCCAAACGCTACGGCGACTGGAACCTTCAGGGCTTCCTCTACTACGTTGATGGTTTGGACGACGCCCTCCGCGCCGACACCCAGTTGTACGGCGGCGTCGCCATCGATTTCAGGTACTGAGGCGCCGATCAAACCACTCGGTTCTCCGCCTCGACGTTTGCGGGGACGGAAGATTCACCGCCGAGGCGCAGAGAGCGCGGAGAAAATGCGCGACCAAGGCGCCAAGGCGCGAAGTGGTTCCGCGTCATGCCTTTGCAGCGGAACTTCTCGTCCCAGTATCCCGCCGTGCGGGGCGCGCCTATAATCTCATCTTGACCCGGCGCGCAAGCGAATGCGGCTTGGCCAATCGAAAATTGAAAATCAAAAATCAAAAATCCATCCATGCACATTGAAACCCAATCCGTTCACGCCGGCGTTGACATCGACACCGCCTACCGATCCGTCTCAACCCCCATCTATGCGACGAGCACCTTTCACTGGGACAAGCTCGGGGAGAATCGCGGCTACGATTACGCCCGGCGGAGCAATCCGACCCGCACGGCGCTGGAGGAAAATCTCGCGGTGCTGGAGGGAGGCGCGGCCGCCGGGATCACCGCGACGGGGATGGGCGCGATCACGACGGCGCTGTTTCTCTTTCCCGCCGGCAGCCATCTGATCGTCGGCAAGGATTTATACGGCGGCACGTTTCGGCTCCTCACGCAGGTGATGCCGCGATACAACATCAACTGCTCGTTCGTGGACATGACGAATCTGGACGCGATCCGCGCCGCGATCACGCCGCACACCGCCGGCATCTGGATTGAGACGCCGAGCAATCCGCTGCTTCACCTGACCGACATCGCCGCCGTCACGGCCCTCGCCGCCGAGCGGAAAATTTTGACGATCGCCGACAACACGTTCTTGTCCCCTTACTTTCAGCGGCCGCTCGATCTGGGCGTCGATCTGGTCGTTCATTCGACGACCAAATACATCAACGGCCACAGCGATTGTCTCGGCGGCGCGCTCGTTGCCCGCGAGATGGAACTCGGCCAAAAAGTGCGCCACCTGATCGATTGCCTGGGGACGTGCGCCGGCGCGTTCGATGCCTTCCTCGTCCTTCGCGGCGTCAAGACGCTCGCGGTGCGGATGGAGGCGCATCAGCGCAACGCGATGGCGCTGGCCCGGCATCTTGAAAAGCATCCGAAGATCAAAAAGGTTTACTATCCCGGCCTGGAATCGCATCCGCAGCACGCGCTGGCGCTGAAGCAGATGAGCGGCTTTGGCGGGATGCTCAGCTTCGAGCTGGACACGTCGAAGGTGAACCTCGACACGTTTTTCAGCAAACTGAAAATCTTCGCCCTGGCCGGCAGCCTTGGCGGCGTGGAATCCCTCATCGAGCAGCCTTGGACAATGAGCCACAACACGATGACCGAGGCCGCGCGATTGAAAGCCGGTCTCACCCCCGGCACCCTCCGCGCGTCGGTGGGGATCGAACATATCGATGATCTGCTTGCCGACTTGGATGAAGCGCTCGGGTAATGGTCGGCGCGATCGGTCGAACGTCGCAAGGGTTTTCAATTCCGCAGCGATATCAACCACAGATGAACACGGATGAACACGGATGGGGAGAAGCCGCATTGATATGCAGTGATTGGCATTTATCTGCGTTCATCTGAGTTCATCCGTGGTTGATTCTCTGTGATACTGCGCAGCAGCCGGACGCCACGCCGTCTCGTCGCTCGGAGTCTTATGCCTGACGGCCCACGAAAACAGGGTGATCCACGAATGGACACGAACGGGCACGACGGGGGAAAAAATAATTCGTGTCCATTCGTGCTGATTTGTGGATCACACGTCGCGTTCCGGGGTAGGCCTTTTTCGGGCAAATAACGCGGCTGCCTCCCCGACATTGTAGGGGCCGCCTCGCTGACCAGTTTTCGGCGATGCATCGGCCGCAATGGTCCGCGGGGCGGACCCTACATGCTGCGCGAGGATTTGGATCGGGCGCTGGGGTGCATTGCCACGCGCGGGTCGTCACTGCTCCGCTCCGCATTTTTTCACTGATCCGTTGATCGTCCGCATGGCGCACTTATGATGATCTCCATGCGCCGTGCCACCGCCATTGTCGGAGCCGTTTTCATTTTCACGGTGATCTTTCTCATCGTCGATTTTTTCGCCATGCGGATTACAGATGGGTTGCCGCCGTGGGCATGGATCGGGGGAACGGTTCTGGCGGGTCTCATCGCCCTGGCGATGGCCTATTCCTCGTACAAGGCGACAATGAGGAAGCGGATATGATTCGTCCGGGTAGGGTGGGCCTCGGCCCACCACCGAGCGGGCAATGCAGTGGCCGGGTTGGATCAGGGCCCGCCCCACATGTTGGAGGCCGTATCAATACCAACTCCAAAACACCCGGCGTGTGGTTCCATATCATCGACGCCACATTCTGGTTCTGCTTTTTCATCGTTGGAATCCCACTGGTTCTCCTGGCGCTGTTGACTGTCCGGCAATTCTCCCCGGTCGCGATCGTGCTCAAATGTGCAGTCCTCGTATGGATGCTCATCCTCTTCCTTCGCCATCGCGGCAGCCGCCACACCTATGCCGCCGCCGGGATATGGGCGGCGCTCTTGTGGGTGCCGGTGGCTTGGTATGTGGCCGCCCATTTTCTCTTCTGGCTGCGTTATGGGATGGACGACGCGGGCCATCCCGGTTCGCCGATGGCGTTCATGTTCAATCTCATGTTGGGCCTGATGTTCTTCTGTCCCCTGAGCGGGATGCTCCTCCTGCTGGCGCTGCGACGGTGGGGAGCGCACATTGTGAAGGCGCCGCACCCGTGACAGTGCCAGACACCGTGCCGAAACCTCGACGTCTCCGCACTCCAAGACTCGTGCCAGGCGGGCCACGAAAACAGAGATATCCACGAATGGACACGAATGGACACGAATGGACACGAAGGGGAAAAGATAATTCGCGCCCATTCGTATCCATTCGTGGATCATAATCCGCGCCTTGGCACGTCATGAATGGGTTGCCAACCGAACCCTTTCGGTCCAGAATAATGTCATGGCACGCAAATACTCCGTCATCCTCGGCAATTTGGGCAACACCCGCGACCGGTTCTGCAATGGATACAAGGACAACCCAGACACCGCGACGATGCTTCGGCGCGTCGCCGGGATGCCGCATGTCGAGGGGATCGAGTTGGTCGGGACATGGGACATCCGGCCTGATAACGCAAAGGAGATGAAGGGGATTCTCAAGGAGCTGGGGAAGACCTGCGTCTCGATCATTCCCGATCTCTTCGCCGACAAGCGCTTCTGGAAGGGGAGCTACAGCAGCAGCGATCCGGCGATCCGCAAATACGCGATTGAATACACGCGACAGCTCTGTGACATCGCGCTGGAGCTGGGGTGTCCGCTCATGAACATCTGGCCGGGGCAGGATGGGTATGATTACCTGCTGACCGCCGACTACGATGCGGCCCGTTCCTGGTTCCGCGACGGCATCGCCGAGATCGCCGGGGCGTATCCGCAGCTTCGCTTCGCGCTGGAATACAAACCGCAGGAGCCGCGGGTTCGCAGTTACCTGGCGACGATGGCCGATACGCTGCTCATGTGCCTGGAGACCGGGCGGGAGAACGTCGGCGTCTGCATCGACACCGGGCACGCCTACAACGCCCGTGAATCGGTCGGCGAGGCGATCGTTCTCGCCAAGCGCGCCGGCAAGGGATACGCCGACACCGCCGGGCGGCTTTTTCACATGCACTTCAACGACAATCACGGCGTCTGGGATGATGACATGATCGTCGGGTCGATTCACTCGACGACCTACGTCGAAACCCTCTACTGGCTTGACCGCTGCGGCTATACCGCTTGGTTGTCGATGGACCAGTATCCCTATCGCGAGGAAGCGGCCGAGGCGATCGGCGAAAGTATTTTGTGGCTCCGGCAGTTCGATGAAATCGTCCAGCGGAATCGCCCGGCCATTGACGCGCTGCTCAAGGCCGGGGATCCGGTGAAAACGTCGAAGTTTTTGCGCACGGCGTGGGTTCCGGCGGGGAAGTGAAGGTGGAACGATCCCCGCGCATCGCATTTCGTAGGGTCCGTGGTACGCCGCGGACCATCTTCGCAATTGCGGCAATGGTCCGCGGAGTACCACCGACCCTACAGATCAGCCCGCGTTGAGGTTCAATGTTGGGCGTTGGATGTTCGATGTTCGATGTTGGACGTTCGATATTTCAAGTGTGACAAATGCCCATGCCCACCACCTCCTCCAACGACTCCTCCCTCGACCCCTTCTGGACGACCAAGACCATGAAGGGCGAAAGCCTCCTCTTCGTCAGCCCTGCCAATGGCCAACCGGCCACGGCGCAGCTTTTGTTCACTCCGGCCGCGATGCCGCAATTGCAAAGCGCGACCGAGGAGATCACCTACGAACCGGGCAGGGATTTTGTATGGGAGGCGCGATCGCGGACGATATCGATTCCCGCCGGTTCGCGCGTCTCGGTGATGACGGATGCCGAGCTGTACCCCCCGCGCGGGTCGCAGAAGCATGGCACCTGCCGCGACCGCGAGTGCGATCTCCTCTTCGGCGGGGCGATGGAGTTTCATCACAAGCAATCCGTCGCCACCTACCGCCATGAGCGCGACGACTGGCACACGCCCGAAACCCTGCGAGAAATGCAACCACTGTCGAATCTTTCCAAGCGCCTGGGCGAGGGCAAAAAGGAAGACGCGATCCGGATCGTTCTGCTCGGTGACAGCATTTCCGCCGGCGCCAACGCGAGCGGGCGGTATGACACGCCGCCGGGAAATCCCGGCTATGGCCCGCTGTTGGCCGAGGAGATCGGTCGGCACTATGGCGTATCCCAGGCCTTCACCAACCTGTCCGTCGGGGGGATGGGTTCATCGTGGGGGCTTGAGCAGATGGACAAGGTCGTCGCCGCCCATCCGGATTTATTGGTCATCGCCTTCGGAATGAACGACGCGAGCGCCAAGGTTTCGCCACATGAGTTTGGCGGGATCATCCAGGAGCATCTCGTGAAGCTTCATCGCGATTCCCCCCAGAGCGACTGCCTCCTCATCGCGACGATGACGGGCAATCCCCAGTGGACGGGCACGGACATGGAGGCGTATCCGAAGTACCGCGACGAGTTGCTCGCGCTTCGCCGTCCGGGTGTCGTGGTCGCGGACGTGACGAGCGTCTGGCTGAACATGCTGTCGCGGAAAAAGTATGTTGATCTGACGGGCAACGGGCTGAATCATCCCAACGATTTCGGGCATCGCGTCTATGCCCAGACGGCGTGGTGGGTGGTGCGGCAGGGGATCGACGCGGCGAGGGGGTAATGACTCGATTGGCTTTCCCGAAAGCGAAGATCGAACATCGAACGCCCAACCTTGAACGACGAGATTTCTTCGGTTGAGGTTTTTGTGGGGTCCGCCCCGCGGGCCACGACGAGCGTGTTGACAACGATGGTCCGCGGGGCGGACCCTACATGGGTGTCGGGCTCCCACAGGGTCCTCACCACTGCGACAACCGGATCGGCAGCGGATCGGCCTGGGCATTTTTCTTTCGAAGCAGCCGCCACATCAATTCCTCGCGGATGTCCCTGTGGCTTGCGTCGTGGTAGAGGTTCGTCGATTCGTTCGGATCATTCACCAGATCAAAAAGCTGTCCATGCTCGTGCGATGATTCGATGTACACATTCAGCTTCCATTTTGCCGTCCGCAGGCATTGCGCCTTGCATGTATGAATGCCGGGCATGTCGAAGGGTGTGCCGAAGCTCTCGCAGTGAATCTCCTGTCGCCCGAAGGCCTCCCCGCCCAGCAGTGGCCCCGTCCAGTTGATTCCCTGCACGCCGGGGTGGATCGGCCGATCAAGCAGGCCCAGGAGCGTCGGATACAAATCGACCATTTCGACCATCCCGTCAATCCGGCGCGGCGTCGTGTTTCCGGCGGCGTGATTTCGCGGCACACGGATGAACAGCGGCACGCGGATCAGCTCATCGTAGAGATAGGTTGGCTTGGTCAAGAGTCCGTGACTGCCGAGCATTTCACCGTGATCGGCCCCAAAGGCGATGATCGTGTTCTCCAATTGCCCCGTTTCCTCGAGGGCCGCGCGGAGCCTGCCGATGCAGTCGTCGATCAGGCTGATTGATGCGTAGTAATGGTGGATGAGCATTCGCTGCGCCTCGGCGCACACCTTGGCGAACTGCCCGATCGCTCCGGCGATGCGCGATGGCACTTCATCGGCCGATGGCTCGCCATTGGTTGGTGGGAGAGTGATATCGCCCGGCGAGTATCGGTCGATTTGATCCTGCGGAGCGTCAAATGGGTGATGCGGATGGAGGAACGAGCAGAAGGCGAACCACGGCTTGGAGTCGGCATCCCGCCGGCGGATGAAAGCCTCGGTCTGGTCGGCGATGAAACTCGAATGGTGCAATTCCGACGGAACCGGAGAGACATACACCCCCGCGTGAGGCTGGCCGGGGAACAGGGAGGGCGGTCGACGTCCCTCCGCCACCAACGCCGCGCCGGCGCGGTGTTTTTTCATCCCCGCTTCCCCGTCTCGGTACGATTTGGGTCGATCCATCCGTTCCCGCACCCATGCTTCATACGACCCCTGGAGCGAATCCTCGCACTCGACCCGCTCGGCAAAGCCGTAATGTCGTCGCGCCGGATCATCGACCATATCAAGCAGATGGGCCGCTTCCTTGAAGCGCCGCCAGTCCGATACCGGCTCGCGGGTCTTGAACGTCTCGCCGGTATACAACTGCGGCGTCAGATGAAGCTTGCCGAAGAGGGCGGTGTCAAAACCGCCGCGCAATAAATCCTCCGCCAGCGTCCTTTCCTGCGGTCCGAGAAAAGACATGCTTCGCGCGCCGTTGGCCTCTGGATAGCGCCCGGTGAGAATGCAGGATCGGGAGCCCAGGGAGACGGGCACCTGCACGAAGGCGTTGTCAAACACAACGCTTTCACCGGCGAGCCGGTCGAGGTGGGGAGTCTGCACAACGGGATGCCCCATGAATCCCAGGCACTTGGCCTGTAATTGGTCGCATAGGATGAGTAGGACGTTCATGATTGCGATTCCCTCAATGGCGACACCCCGCGAAAAAACAGGCACGGGGAGTATACCTTTTGCCTGGCGGGATACACCAGCCGGAAGAAATGGACGAACACCCGGATTGACGCCTGTGGCCATCCTCATGCGCGGGTGTTGACGCCTCCCGCGATGCACTTACGCCTTGGCCTCTTGCGGCAAAGCTGATTCGTGGATCAGGTCCGTCAGTCGTCGATGCCAATCGACTTCCCGCCACATTCCAACGAACTGCGGGCCGCAGAAGTTGCTCGTGGCGATGGCCGCCCATCGTCCGGTCGCGGCCGCCGTGCGCACGCCCAGCGCGCACAGTTCCATGACCCAATCCCAGTTGAGCAGCGGCCAATCCTTGTAGTCCACGATGCCCCAGCATTCGGTCGTGATCAGCGGCAGGCGCATCTCCCGTGACCACTCGGCGTACGTCTCGATGGACTGCTTGAGCAGCGACTGCCAATAGTCGGGATTGGCGCGGTACAGCGGCTCGGCATGGTCAGCGACGTTGTTGTAGCCCGTGGGCTCGAACAGTTGGGAACCATAGCCGACCCGACGGCAAAACTCCTTTTGATTGCATTGAACCATCCAGATGTGCGGTTCGAAGAAATCGAACACTCCATCCCACCGCTCCGCTGGACCGAGCGAGGGGGGCACCGGGCTCGTGTACGAAAAACAGTAGTTGAGGGTTGGATGGGCGGCTCTCACGGTTTGAATCGCCTGCCGCATCCAGTCGCACGAGGCGTCATTGGCGAAGTGGCGCTCCTGGGGATGGGGAAGAAAGTAGGGGGCCCAGATTTCAAGCGGCCATTCGTTGCACAGGTCCACATATAGAATGGTGTCGATCAAGCCATCGGCGGCGATCGCGTCCAAAACATGAATCCATTGCTGGCCATGCGTCTGCGCGTTTGGGATCCGCAGACGGTGCTCCAGTGTGTCGTTCTGATACCAGGACGACAGACCCACCCGCAGGCCGCGATCACGGCAGCCGCGAATGAAGTTGTTCAGATGCGGCTGGATGGTGATCCGGTTTTTCGCCGGGCTGCCCCAGACGTGCTGGTTCCAGCAGGGAATGATCGTGTACTCATTCGTGGGACCTGCGGCGTGAAGATGGGGATACGCATCGATCCGAACCGCGTCATAGCCTCGCGCGAGCAACTCGTCCAACGCCTGCTCCCAATGTTCATACCCCGCGCCCGGCCAGCGGCGCTCCAACCAGGAGAAATCCCACATCGTGATCGCAAGCGGATGATCCAATTTCAACATGAGGCAACTCGCTTCCCGGCGATTCTTTTGTTTCGATGGCAAGGCCCTAAGGTGGCCTCGCCGGACGATTCCAAACGGTTAAGGATCAATGAAACACTGCGGCGGTCAAGCCCGCGCGGCGTCGCACGCCGGAGGATGGGAACGGCCAACGCGAATCGGTCGCTCGATAAGGGGGGATTGAAGTGTTCGGCAATGAATGGAGCAGGAACAAACAGTTTTGATGTTTGACGCTGCCAATCGTGTGGGTACTGTCGAGACGAGACATTTTCTTGGAGCAACAACCATGTCCAGCGCAAATAAAAAACAGCGTCACGAGGCCAAGCGAAAAGCGAAGAGGAAGGAGACGCGTCGGCGGGTATCGGGGAGCCCGCTCAAGCGGCTGGCTGACGCCAGGGGGGAAGTCGAGTGCTGGATATCCGAGGACGATGACGGGAATCGTCAGCGGCAGATCTTCGCTTTCAAGCGGGCGGCGGGGCTCAGCGGCGTGGTGTGCTTCCTGGTTGATCGTGGCGTGGTGGGGCTGAAGGATGCCTGGTCGCGAATGGGCATCGAAGCTGAAGACCGGGAATACATGCTGGGTTCGCAAAAGCTTCGCGGATTTTCCATGATCCGCATTGACGTGGAGGAGGCGCGCCGCTGGGTGGCCGGCGCCGCGCGGTGGGCCCATGACAACGGGATGCGCCTGCCGAAGGACTGGATCAAATGCGCATCACTGATCGGCGGGGTCGGCGATTGGCAGTCGGCCGACGTGAAGGAGTTCGTCAAGGAGTTCGTCGGCCACCCGGAGGATTTGCGCCAGCGCCTGATCGGCGAACCGTATGCGGCATATCTGAAACGAAAGGATATTGACTTCGATTTCGATGAAAGCGCGCCGTACATGGATCAGGCGACGGGTGATTACGAGAACAACGACGACGCGTATTTCGACGATCTGGAGGATCTGGATGCGGATGAAGCGATGAGCATGCTCCACGACTTGCCGGACGAATCCATTGACATGCTGCTGAGTCAATTCACCACCGCCTCGCATGTCTTGGTGACGCAAACAACGAGCTGGCTGGCCGCCCGGGGGGAAATACCGTCGCCGGAATTGTTTGAGGGATGGCGAACGGTCATGCTTTCCGGCACGCTGGCCAGTGCCGCAATCCCGGACGGTGATGCCGATGAAATCGCCACGCTCAGCGCGGATTTGATCATGGAAATCGTGTCGCGAGTGGGTCTCGATCGTTTGGAGGCGCATGAACAAGGCATCTCGCAGGCGCTCGTCCATCTCACAAGTGACCCGCAAATAGTGAAAAAAGCGATACTTCAGCACGGCTTGGATGAGGTGGAGTTGGAATGAGCGAGTGAATGCGCCCTCCCGAAGAATGGATCCAAAGCGGGCGAAGGGAGTCGAACCCTCAACGTCAGGCTTGGAAAGCCTGCACTCTGCCAATTGAGTTACGCCCGCGTGCGCCCGTTATTCATACCCGATGGCGCGGCGGTTGCAAGTTGCTCCCCTGTGGAACGGCAACTTGCTGCCGGCCGGGGATTTTGAAAGCCTGGAC
>CAYTAP010000042.1:0-2410 GCA_964435775.1 uncultured Tepidisphaeraceae bacterium | reverse complement strand
TGCCAATTGAGTTACGCCCGCGAGATTGGATGTCTGGGAACTTGACGGTTACGCCGGTGTCAAGTGTTTAGACATCGCCAAGCCCTATTCATACCCGAAATCACCCCATTTCGACAAGTTGGGTCTGCACGCTTATCAAAACGCCGGGGATCGCGTATCCTTGTCCGATTCGCGTGGCGCTTCTGGTGGGGCGGGCGCGATGGCGTTGGCCGGGCCGCGGAGGTTTCCGAAAGGTGCGGCGGGCGGGTTGGGTTTTATTGGCTCGTAAGGGAGTGGCATGGGCGTCATCCTGCATGCGGTGTGGCATCGAGGGCATCTTTGGATTTGGGGAGAGTGCGCAACCAGCGTGCGGGACACGGGCGGGATGGGGAAAAATGTTGCCGACACGGAAGAGCCGCGCGGACCGATGCGCCATCCACGCGCCGCTGACGCGGCCATGCTGCGTGATGCGCTGGGTGAAATCTCCCGTGATGGGCTGCTCGGATCGGTGGCCAAAGAAGGGACGCTGACGCTTCGTCTGCCGCTGTGCGGGGAAGAGCCGGCGTTGTCGCCGCTGGCGGCGCGGGTGCGGGCCAGTGGGGGTCATCGAGATGACGCCGCGTCATCATGGAATGGAAACTCGTTGGACCATGCGAACGCCGTCGTCGCGCCGGCGCACGCATCCGATCCGCTGCGGCTGGGCAAGGTCATCGTGCCGGCGCTGGCGTTCATCCCGGCCGATGGGGTGGATTTGCTGACGTCGCTGGGGGAATCATTGGCCGCTGCGTGCGCGGAATCAGTGAAGTATTTTACGCGCCTGAGCCGCTTCGTGCTCGATTGCCTGGCACATCGGCAGTTTTATCCGGATGTGGTTGTGGTGGAGGGGGGATTGGCGGCGCTGTGGCGTCCGCTTCTGGCGGGGCGGGAGGCGCTGGGATGGTTGGAGGCGACGGCCGAGGCAATGCCGCCGATCTGCCGCTCGGTTGAGGGCATGACATCGGGCGATGCGCCGCGGCTGGTTGAATCATTCTTGATGTCGGCGACGGATGGCGTGATTCGGCGCGATCTCGCGGATGATCCGTTTTTCCAGGCGATCCAGGAGCGGGCGAAGGCGCCGGCCGCGACAAGCGAGGTGCGATGGGTCGCCGCGCTCCTGGCGTCCGATCCGGTCATCCATGGCGAATCGCGCGATCTGTCGCTGCTGGGTGATCAGGTGCGCTCATGGGTGGGGCGGCTGAACCAGGGGGCGTCGGCAGCGCCGACGTTGTTGACGTTTGTGCTGCATGAACCCGCGGAAGAGGAAGAGGCGGTGGAAACCGCGCTGTCGCGCGCGGCGGTGAGTGATGCGGGAATGGACTTGGGCGACGGCGAGGAAGAGGGGGAGTCGGCGGCATTGGGAGTGAAGGTCGTCGCCGGCGATTCGGCGATGGGAGTTCTCCATGCGCCGGATCCGATGTGGCGCGTCACGTTTCAACTCCATTCGCTCGACGCCGATGGAGCGACAATGGATGTGGAGGAGTTGTTTTCGGACGATGCCCCGCCGCCGGCGCTGCTCGGCAAGCGCATTGTCGAACAGCGGGCGCGCTTGCGGACGGATTTGCAGGGGGCATCGGAATTTTTCCCGCCGCTGAAGGCGATCCTGGATGATGCGACACCGACCGGAGTCGCGTTGTCGCCCGGCGAGGCGCACCTGTTCCTGCGACAGTGGGGGCCGGCGCTTCAGGAGCATGGGTATGGGGTGATGCTTCCGGACTGGCCGACCCGTCGGGAATTGGGGTTGCAACTGTTCGTTCGTCCGCACGGCGAGGATGAGGAGTCGTTCGATCTGATCGACGGTCCGGATGCCGGGCGCGGAAGCGGAATGGCCGGGGCGGCCGGGGCGCGCTTTGGGCTCGATAGCCTGCTTGATTTCGATTGGCGGATCGCGGTGGGGGATTTGCGGTTGTCGATGGGGGAGTTTCGGTCGCTCCTCGCGCAACAATCCCCGCTGGTTCGACACGGCGGGCAGTGGATCGAGATTGATCTGGAGGCCGCCAACAAGGCGCTGGCATACATCGATCGGCACAAGGATGGGACGACGACGCTCGCCGATGCCGTGCGCACGGCGTTTGTGCCGCAGACCGAGACGGGGCTTCCGATCCTGGGCCTGCATGGAGCCGGGTGGCTGGAGCATCTGCTCGATCAGACGCCGACGGCGCAGCTTCAGAATCTGAAACAGCCGGAGGGGTTTGAAGGGGAGCTTCGTCCGTATCAATTGCGGGGTCTTGACTGGCTCGCGTTTTTGAACCGACTTGGGATCGGCGCGTGCCTGGCCGATGACATGGGCCTCGGCAAGACGATCCAGTTGATTTCGCTGCTGCTGTTGGAGAAAGAAAGGGTTCAGGGAAAGAATGAAAAGAAGGATGAAGGCGGAAGGATGAAGGATGAAAAA
>CAYTAP010000041.1:22953-28476 GCA_964435775.1 uncultured Tepidisphaeraceae bacterium | reverse complement strand
ACTGAATGTTCAGTGACGACAACCAAAGCTTACCAAAACTTTATGACTAAATACCGAATGACATCAATAGTTGAGCTTGTCCTCTTATTATCAATACATTCACCCCTTAACGAGGCATGCAACGATCGAGATGATGTTGATAGTTTATCTATCCGTGTTTCAACTGACGTCTACGGACGCTGATTACAACTCTTTGCTGATCGATCATTTAGCCTCTTTAATAGTGACAACAAAATAAACCATTGTTACTTGGACTTGTTTATAACAGTGTTTGCAAAGCTTTTAGCCCTCATCAAGTGTCTGTCACCTTTGCATGCTGCATGATCGATTATGGTGAGCTTGGTCCTTTGCGTAATGCAAATGACCGGCAGCTTCCGCCCATATTTCTCGATGCACCTGGGATCCTCAAGTTCATCCTCGTTGGCTAACAACGCGAGCACAGGAGCGGCAGCGGCGTTGATGGTGTGTTCGTGGGGAGCGGCAACACCGGTTTAACGAGCGACCAGGTGAGCAAAATCGGTTTCACCAATCCCGCCGGCCGCGCCGCGGGGCTGTATCACGCAGTATTGGGCGCCGATGGGCAACTGACGCCGAGCAACACGGCGGTGCAGGCGGTCAATCCGCCGTTTGATCTGTCCGCGACGGCCACCTCGCAGCGGGCGGCGCTGTACACCTCCAATGGCCGCGCGAACCTGTCGGGAACAGGCACGACGCTCAAAACGGGTGAAACGATTTCCATCTTCGGCGACTCAATCACCTGGCTGAACGGCTATGTCGGCAACATTCAAACCGCGCTGGCCAACGGACAGGGCACGAGCGGGAAGAACATCAACGTTCTCAATCGCGGCATCAATGGGGCCGGCGTGCTGAAGGTGGAAAACGGCTCGGCCACCAACACCTTCAATGGCCAGCCCCAGGCATCCTTCGCCGATGTGATCGCCGCCGACAAGAGCGATGTCGCGGTCGTGTTCATCGGGATCAACGATGTGCATTTCCTCGGCACGTCGGCGGCGGCTTTCGAGCAAGGGTTGCGCAACATCGCGGCGTCGGCGTCGGCCAATCACACCAAGCTCGTGCTCGCGACCCCCACGCTCTTCCAGGAAAAGCCCGACGGCAGCAATCCAGACGATGCCAAGATCGACGCCTTCTCCACGATCATGCGCACCGTCGCCCATGACACCGGCGCGACGCTCGTTGATCTCCGGGCGGCGTACATCGCCTATGAGCAAAACAACAACTACGAATTGCAGCTTGACGGGTCGCTTACCTACAAGACGACAGGCATCCTGACCTACGACGGCATCCATCCGACCTCTCTGGGCAACAGCCTGCTCAGTGATCTGATCTCACAGGGGATTTACAACGCCACGAAGGTGCCCGAGCCAACCAGCATGCTCATCCTGCCCGGCGGCATCATGTTGGGGATGTCGCGCCCGCGAGCACGGCACCACGTCGCCGGGTGAGTGCGAGCGCCCCTCATCCAACGTGGCCGAAGCATGACAGGCATCATTCCGCGGCCGGGGGCGCGTGGATGTTGCGATATTGGGTGGGGCTTTTTCCGAAGGTGGCCTTGAAGTTGCGGGCAAAAAGCCTCGGGTCTTTGTACCCGACCGCCGCCGCCACTTCGCCGATCGGGGAGGCGGGGCGCAACAGCAGGCTTTCAGCCCGGTTCATTTTCAAACGGGTGAGGTACTCGTACGGGCTGTCTTCAAAAAATTGATCAAACAACCTGCACAGGTAGGGCACCGTCACGTCACACGCCGCGGCGACGTCGCGAATCGTGGTGAGCGTGGTGAAGTTGCGTTCGATGTATTCGCGGCAGCGGTCGAACGTCCGTCGAGCCAGGGCGTTGGCGGCGGCCGGCGCGCCGCCGCGTTCATGAACACGTCGCAGGAGCAATCTGGCCAGCAACGCGCAATTCTCCTCGCGATGCCGCCCTGTGCCGCGCCCTTCCTCCATGATTGCCCGCATCACCGCCGCCACGGGCTCCGAATCGCGCAGTCGGGCGACGCCGATGGGCCCGGTCAGGTATCGCGACATTTCCCGCTCGCATTCGACGCCGGCGACCGCGATGGCGTAGTTGGCCATTTGCAACTCGCGCGAGCAACTCAGGATGTTGGGATGCTGCGGCATTGACCAGAAAAAATCCCCGGCGGAGATTTCCCACCGCTGGTCATCGGTTTCCAGCACACCCGCTCCCCAGATGCAAAACTTGATCAGCGCATAGGCAAATCCGGGCGTCTCGATGGGCAGAGCCGGTTCAAGCACTTCGCGCCCGCCCCAGCGGACGGTCAGCGGCGTCTTGTGCTCGCCGCCGATTGTGACATCAAACTCATAGCACGCCCGCGCCTCGTCAGGCGGCTCCGGGTGGCTGAGTCCAGGGGGGGGTTGGGTCGTGTCCATAGTCGTCGGTGTTGCTGTTGCGCCAGTCATAATATCAACTCGTCGAAGCCATCACAGTTGCCGAATCACCCATTTTCCGATCCGGCCTCAGCCGACAGGGCGCGAACATTGACGGCGGAAACCCGAAGGATGTTAATTATATCCACTTAAAAAATAAATTTACATTAAAATACGAAAATTTATTTGCATCTTTACAAAAAATAAGGTAGAACAACTCATGTCCAGTCCGCACCATTGCGGCCGGCACGGGATCGGATGTCACGGCCAACGTGGCTGGTGCCGATGACGTGCCGGAATCATATCACGAAAGGACAGGAGGCCAGTATGAACGCACTTTCACATCATGTGTTGGTTGGCGCCGTCAGTATCGCGGCATTTGCGTCATTGTCACAGGCGGCGGCGATCACGGTGCCGGGCGGGGATTTTGAAAATGTCACCGCCGGACCTTCAAGCAGCACTGTTGGGCAACTCAACAACAGTTCGCCCAACTGGGTGGGCGTCGCCGGTCCGAATGGAGGTCTGGTGGGCACTTTGGAAGTTCTCGGCGAAACAATCGGCGGCAGCGCCAATCCCAACTTCAATAGCGGCTTTTACAGCAGCGCCGATTTGTCCGCCAACGGACACTATATTGGCTTTACGCAAGGCGCGGGAACCACTTACTCCAACACCTTGACCAACACCTACGCGGCCAATTCCGTGTACACCCTCGCCGCACTGGTGGGGAACAGCTATGAAAGTCCCGGCGGTAACTATACCTTCAATCTGGCTGATGATTTGGGAACGGTTTATGCCACCACAACCGGTGCTTTTCCCGCCGGGAATACGACGGTGCCCGTTTCCTTTTCCTTTGACACTGGAACGAATCCTTTGGCCGTGGGGCACACCATCAAGATCGAATATGTCGCCGGCGCCAATGGAACCCAGAGCTTCGACAATGTGACGCTGAATGTTGTTCCCGAACCCGCCTCGCTGAGCCTGCTCGCTCTCGGAGGCATGACGTTGATCGGACGTCGTCGCAAGGCGTGATCCGCGTGCTTCGGATTCTTCCCTCCGGAGAGATGCGTCGAACAATTGGAATGAACGAATTGGAAGTTCGAGTGTCTTTAGACCAGGGGCGGCGAGTGTTCGCCGCCCCTTTTTCCATTCACCAGGCCGGGCGATGTCTGCCTCGGCCGACTTGAGGATATCACACCCCATGACGATCGCCCTTGATTGCCCCATCGGACGGATGCTCGCGCGGGTTGCTTGCATCGCAATGTTCCTCGTCGCTCCAGCACTGGCGGCCGAACCGCTGGCCGTGACCAACTTCAAAGATGGCGACGTGATTGAGTACCCCGTGCCGCTGCTTGAAGGAACGCTGTCAGATGCGGCGGCCACGTCCGTCACCGTGACCAACGCCAACGCCCGCGCCGATGAACATGTGATGACCGGCATTGCCGATCAGGGGCGTTTCAAGGCGCTCACCGAGCTCATGCCCGGCGTCAACAAGCTCACGATCACCGCCAACGGGCGGAGCATCCCGTTCACGCTGACCTATAAGCCGCAGACCAACCCGCATTTCATCCGCGCCGTCTTGTTCGTCGACAACACGGGCAACACCAACTATGACACCCCCATCGCCAACGACCAGCAGGACTATGCTGATAAATATGATGCCGCGATGAAGCTCATGCAGACCTTCACCGCGGAATGGATGAATCGCTACGGATACGGGCGGCGCACCTTCAACCTGGAGACCGGCAAGGACGGCAAGGTGATTGTTCACGTCGTCAAAGGCAAGCACCCGGCCGAGTATTACCAGTATGAGATCGGCAGCCGCGATAATTTGTACAGCACCGTCTCCAGTGAGGTGGAGGCGGCGCTGCCCAAGGCGCCAAGCGTCGATTGCGTTTTGATCGCCTTCAGCAAGCTGGACCTCAAGACCCGCAAAAGCGTCGCCTACACCGCGCTGGGCGGAGGCAAGGTCGCCCTGTTCGGCGGCGCGTGCATGTACTCGTTTCCGAGCAACGTCGCCGACATTCAGAAGGCGTTCATGGACCCAACGGTCATTGACAAAACCCGTCATGTGTCGGACTCGGTGGGTCGGTACACGATGTGGGCGACCGCCTCAACGAGCATCGGCGCGATGATGCACGAGATCGGGCACTCGATGGGGTTGCCTCACAGCGACCTGCCGCGCGACATGATGACGCGGGGCATGGACCACATCAATCGCAACTTCACGTTTGTCGATCCGCCTTCCCTGCGCAACAAGGAGCCGATCCACTTCAAAGACAATGAGACGGGCAATTGGGCGCCGGTGTCGGCCGCAGCGCTCGCGCCGACAACCTGGCTGGCGATGGACAACCTCGATGTCACCGGAAAATCCACCGCTCCGACGACCATCACAATGTCGGCGGACAACCAATCCGTGATTGTGAAAAGTCCCGATGGGATTGGTTTTCTTGGTTATGAAAAGCCGGGGATCGCACATCATTTTGTGAAGATCGATCAGTCGGCGATGCCGAAGGAATTGAGTATTCCCGTCAAGACGATCGAGGATGCCCGGGCCGCTGACAAATCCAAACAGCAGTGGCAGATTCGGGTCATCGACGGCAAGGGGAAACGAACGACGATCCGCCTCGGCGAATTGTCCCCCTCATTTGTCCGGAGCTGGCGGTTCGCGCCCGAGGCGACGGCGTGGCCGGAAGGGAAATCCGCTCCGAGCCTCACGCCCGATGCTCTTCAGGCGATGGTTCAGACGCTTTCGACCCAGCCGCTGACGACCTCCGACCGGGCGCGCATCAACCTGCGGGCTCAATATCCGCAGGCGCCCACCCGCACCGTCGCCTACGCTTTGCGGACGATCAAGTCGCCCGAGGCGCGATCGATCAAGCTGCTGACCGGCAGTGATGACGGGCTGCGGATATGGCTCAACGGCAAGCTTGTCACGCATGTAGACAAACCCCGCGCCGCCCGCCTCGACACCGACGACACGCCCGTCACCCTGAGCGCCGGCGACAACACGCTGCTCGTTGAAGTGACCGACACCGGCGGGGCCTGGGCGTTGTATTTCCGCATCGCCGACGCCGACGGCGCGTTGCTTCAATTGGCCGACGATGGCACGTTGCAACCGGTGGA
>CAYTAP010000041.1:0-22943 GCA_964435775.1 uncultured Tepidisphaeraceae bacterium | reverse complement strand
TTCCCCCTCCTCCGTTGACTTCGACGAGCTCAGTCGAGTCGTACCCAACGGGGGAGGCCGGGGAGGGGGCCTTCCATGGCGCAGTCCAATTGTTTGCAGCAGGCCGACCCATTGACCGACCAAGGAGCCGCGCACGCAGTAAGCGGTTGGTGTGCCATCACGCAATCGCTTGCTGTGTGCGCGGCTCCTTGAATCCGGCGCACTGAAGTGGGCGGCGCGCTCTTCCGATGAAAGCCCGCGATGGCTCCAAACCGGATTCGTCCTACTTCTCCGGCCCGAATGCCCGCAGGTCCACGATGTGCGCTGCGGAGTTGGCGGTGTTCTTCGTGACCGTGATGCGGATATAGCGGGCGGTCACGATGTCGAAGGTGAAGTCATCGCCCTTCGATGTCGATGGCCGCTTGTTTTTGCTCATGTCCACGACGGTCTTCCAATCCTTTTGATCGGTTGAGACATCCACCGTGTATTGATAGCTGCGGTGTCCATCCCAGTAGGGGAACACCTCGATTCGGTTGATCCGCTCGGGCTTTTCCAGGTCGATGGTGGCCGACTGGGGCACGGGGTTGGCGCCCCACCAGCCGCGCCAGATGTCGAACCTGGCGAAGCCGTCCACGAGATACGACGGGTAATCCTTGCCTTGGTGACCCGTCGCCGTGACGGGCTTTCCGGTCGTCAGGCTCTTTTCATAGTTGATCTTCTCGAAAGGCACTCGCTGCGCCGGCGCGAGTTGATTGCCCGCCTTGTCGAACAGCGCCATCCAAAGCATCGTCGTTTTGTCGAACACGAGCGGCTTGGTGTAGGGCGTTGACTGGACCGTGGGAATCGTGCCATCGGTCGTGTAGTGGATCGTCGCATCGGGCAGCGTGGTCGTGGCGGTCAGTGTTTCGGGTTTGACGAACAGCACGTTGGCGCGAAGCTTCTGCACCGCGTCTTTCTGATCGAAGGTATCCTCCGAATGCCACTTGATCGTGATCGGTTCCATCACCCGCTCAAGCAGGGCGTTGGTGACGGCGAGTTTGGGGGCGAATTGATCGAACGATTGCCTGGTCGTGCTCTTCCAGGCGTTGGCGCTCGCGGCCGGAACCGCCCGCAGGGCGACGGGCAGCGAATATTCCCATGTCGATTCCCAATCATTGATCTGCTCGCCGATCATCAGCGGATTGCCCGCATCGATGCTCGGCTTGTCACTCTTGCCGAACGCGTACAGGTCGCGGTTGAAGTTATAGCGCGCCCCATCCCTGAACAGCGGTTTGTCCGCGATCTCCTGCTGTCCGAAAAATGCGCTGTTGGGGGCGTTGATCACGCGGAAGCCGCGTTTGATTGCCTCCTTGGCCGGCTCGCTGCTGTTGGTCCACGCCATGTAGACCATCTTGTGCGGGTCCACCGCGTTCATCGGCACGCCTTCCCACGCGATCGGCGTCTTGCCGTGTTTTTCCACGATCTCCGCCATCCGCTTGATGTAATAAATGAACACATCGTGCGGGCTTTTCAGATCATGCGCCTTGAGAAAGGCCTCATAGCCGGCCGCCCCTTTGATCGCGCCGGTGTTCACCTCGTCTGCGCCGATGTGAATATAAGGCGAGCTGGCGAACACGTCGGCGACTTCGCCCAGGATGTCATCCATCGCCGCATACATCTTCTCATTGGTCATGTTCACCAGTCCCAGGCGCGCCCGCCCGCCGGGTTTTTGGGGTGAATCAAAGAGGTCGGGCATGGACATGCGCAGCGCGTCGGTATGTCCGGGCCCGTCGATTTCCGGAATGATCGTCACGCCGCGTTCGTCGGCGTAATGCACAAGCTCCTTGAGGCGCGCCAGGTCATACACCTTCGGCGCCGGTCCGCTGTGCGCGCCGCGATTGACGGATCCGAGCTTGGGATATTTTGTGGATGGAAAGACCCATGCGTGGTCGTCGCTCAGATGCAGGTGCAGGTAGCGCACCTTGTACTGACGGCACAAATTGACGGCCGCGAAAAGCTGCTCGATCGGCACATCCTGCCGCGCCACGTCCTTCATGAAGCCGCGGTAGGGGAATCGCGGCGCATCGTCGATCGACAGGCACGGCAGAACCGTCTTGCCGTTCTCGCCGTTCAGGGACTGGAGCAGCGTCACCGTTCCCCATGCCGCGCCGACATAGGAATCAGCCGTCACCACCGCCTGATGATTGTTGATCTTCAGGGTGTAGGCCTCCTCGTTCTTCCCGTGTGTTTCGGACAATTTCAGCACAATGTCCCCCGCCGCCGGCTCGCCCGATGCGACAGCCAGGCGCAAGCCCGTCGCCAGGTAAATTTCATTGCTCAACACCTTCGCCAGGGGCGCCAGCGCCGGCTGGGCCGCGATGACGCGGGAGGCGCTCGTCAGCGCAAGCGTCCCCTCCTCCATCTGAATCGATTGCGGTTCGGGCACCAGTGGCGGCGGCGCAACGGCCGCCGACGCCACGGCGCATGTCGAGAAGGTCAGGACGGCGCTGAGAACGCCGCAAACGGGTGTGTGAAGACGGTGCATGTGAATGATGCTCCTCGTGGTGCGTGTGCGATGATGCGTGGCATCACGGTGATGCCGTCGTCGTTGTCGGGCGTGTGGCCGAAGATGATGCCTGTGGGGTCGCGGTGAATCATCGCTTTGGCAGGTGATCCACCTTGATCGCGCCGCTGCGGACCTCCGCGGCATATTGGGCATCGACGCGCGCGAACACCTCCTTCAAGCGATAATGTTCAACTGCGGCGTCCAGGTCGGCGCGCGTGATTGGCAGCCGCCATTTCTCAAACAGCGGCATCAGATCGGTCTTGGCGTAATGCTCGAAAATCGCCCCTTCCAGGATCATCCGCTGCGGATCATCCGTGCTGTCCGGCGCCCAGAATCCGAACGACTCGATGACCGGATAGGCCCGAAACCATTTTTTGAGCACATCCCATCCGTAGACGCGCGCCAAGCCCAGGTGAAACGCATGCAGCTCGTCGGAGCTCATCGAGGTCCACTCCCGGCTGGAATCGGCCAGGTACTTGTCACCGGCCGGCACGAAATAGCGATTGTTGTAGTCCCAACCCGTCTGCCGCCCCTCCTTGCCGAAGTCGATGCGGTAGGCGTTGTCCGCCCGAAGCAGCCGGTCGAATGCGAAGGATAATTTCAGGTTCGCCATTTCCTCGCCGCCGGAATGCGGTGAGATGTACCATCGCGGCTTGTCGCGTCCGTCGAAGCAATGACCCATCTCATGGACCAGTCCGAAGGCGATCTTGTTGTCGTTGAAATCCTTCAGCACATCGCGGAAAGCGCCTTCATCAATCATCACGCCGGTGCCGCCGGCATAGCCCCACACGCCCTGGGGCACCTTGCCGCTGCGGATGATCACCGTCGGCTGAGCGGTGGTCAATTCCCGCATCTGTGCATACACATCGTCAAGAAACCGTGAAAACGCCTGGCGGTTTTTAAGCAGCCCGATATCCGACTGGCGGATTTCCACCGTGACATACCTGCCCTTGAGCGTGACAACCTTCTCAGGCGCTTTGGGTGCAGGTGCGGCCGAAATCGGCGCGGGTTGCGCGGGCGTGGTCACCCGCCGCGCGGCCGGTTGGCCGATCTTCGGCGCCACTTCCGCCCAAGTGCTTCCAATGCGAAGCTCATCAAGGTCATATGAGCCTCTGCCATGCGGTTGAAGGCTCACTCTGATCGTATGGCCGGGTTTGCCCATGTCCCCGTCGTCCCGATACGACACATCGGGCGCGTCGGCCGACGGTTCGGAGTCGAGCGAGGGATTGACCCACGCCCGCACGATGTCGTTGCCCTTCATGCTGGTGTAATGGGCCACGATGAAATAGGTCTTGCCCGGCTCGGCCGCCACGACGGTGCGATTGAGCACGCCCAGCCCCGCGCCCCACGGCTTGCCCGTGGGCATCGCGCCGCTGTTGTTGGGCATCAGCAGCACATGGCCATCCTTCAATCGATCGACGCGCAGCAGGTAGCTGAACCACAGCTCCGTCCCCTCCACGCCCTGCAGGCCGGTCGTGTCGCGTTTGAGGTCCAATTGTTTGTCGCTCCCGGCGAAATCAATATTGAGGCATCCGCCGCTTGTCTGCAATTGCGGGTACGTCAGCCCCTGGGCCTTGAAAGTGGCCTTGCCGCCCTCGCGTGAAATCCGCCAGGGTCCCGCCCATCCTTCGCCGCCGTTCTCACCTTCGATTTTCCCGTCCGCCGGCGGGACAAACCCATCATACGCCAGCGCCAGCACGGTTTGCGTGCCCAGACTACCCGTGCCTGGTGCGCCAAGCTCACTTTCGCCAAACGGGTTGGTCGCCTTCGCCCAGTAGTGATAGGTCTGCCCCTTGCCGGCGGTTTTGTCGGTCCAGTGCGTTTCCTTCAGGTTGGTGGCGATTACTTTCGCCTCGGACGGGTTGTCCGTCACGCCGCGGAGGAGCGTGTAGCCGCCGGGATATCCGCCGGGCGCCCGCCACATCACTTCGATGTGGTCGGGGTATACGGAATCCGACGCCGACACGTTGACCACCCCCGGCGTCGTGGTCGCCAGCAGCGCGTCAAGCCGCGCATCGGTCTGGTCCAGCTTGGCGATGTACGCGTCATAGGTTTCGTTCACCGATGGATTCCAAACCCGCTGAATCATGGTCGCCATACGCCGGCGCAGCGAAGGAATCTCCATGTGCTGCGGCTGCTCCCAGGCGCACATCTGCGCGCCAAGCACCTTGTCCTTCCGCGTCACCCGATATTGCTTGACGCTTTTCGGGTCTCGCGGCGAATACGACTTGTAGTTGCCGAAGGTGTACAGGTCCCAATCGAAAATATTCCGCGTCGTCGTGAGGATGCCGGGAATCAGGTACATCGGATACCAGGAGGAGTTGATGACCTCATGCCCGTGGTCGATGTAGGTCGTTTGCACGCTTCGGTAGTTGTCGAAGGGCATGACGATCACGCTCGTGTCCAACTGCGCCGGGCCGGGCGGGAAGATCTCAAATCCCTCCCATGCGATCGCCCGTTTGCCGTGCGACTTGACCTGCGCATCAATCTGGTTGAGGAAATAATTGAACAGCCCGTGAATGTCCTTCACGCCCAGCTTTTCAATGACGGCCTGGTATTCGGCGTTGCGCGCCAGCGGGCCGAGGTTGGCTTCATCCGCCCCAAGGTGAATGTATGGTGAGGAGGCGAACACCTCGGCCAATTCATCAATCAGGGTCTTCACCGCCGCCACCACCTCCGGTTTCTTGAAATCGATGATCCCACCCGCCGGCGAGCGAAACAGCTCCGGCATCGCCTTGACCATCGCGCTGGCGTGCGCGGGAATGTCCAGTTCCGGCACGATTGTGACCCCGCGTGCGTCGGCATACGCGACCAGCGCCTTCATCTGCTCCAGCGTGTAACTGCGGCGTGGCGTCGCCAGCTTGGGATACGCCGTGGAGGGGAAAGTGAATGACTGGTCATCGGTCAGATGCAACTGGAGATAGCGCACCTTGTAAAACCGGCACATGCGGACAATCTGTTCGAGCGTGTCAATGCTGTGCCCGTTGCGCGCCAGGTCGATCATCAACCCGCGACAAGCGACCGCCGGTTCGTCGGTGATCTTCAAATGAGGCAGTTGCGCCCCGCTGTCGCCGCTCTTTTCAATGGCTTGGAGCAGCGTCACCGTGCCGAGCGCGACGGCTTGGTAATTTCCGGCCTTTACGATGGCGCGATCGGCAACCGTCAACTCGTATCGCTCCCCCTTGAGCGATGGCGACAATTCCAGGATGACATCCCCATCCCGCGCCGGGCCATCGGCGACGGTTGCGGCCTGCCCGCTGACCGCCTTGACCTCGCCGGCCAGGATTTCCGCCAGGGGTTTGAGCGTCGGATCGCTCGCCACGACCCGCAGACCGGCTTTCAACTCCATGGCGCCATCGCGAACCTGGATGGACTGCGGCCAGGGAATCAAGGCCATTTTCCCAGCACCTTCGCTTGCCGCGCCGGCCGCCGCCATCGGGGTGGCCAGCATTGCGATCCACGCCAGCGCCGTTGCGGTACCCATCGAAAAGAGCGAAAAATTCATGCCTTCTCCGGTTGTCTGGACTTGTGGAATGGCGGTGGATTTAATTCAACCCGCTGTCACGTTAAAAAAGTCAATCATTCGCACCACCTAAAATAAAGTACACTGAATTCTAACAACGCGTTTAAAAAAAGTAAAATTATAGTTTGCTTAAGAGCCGATGTGGGTGTATAATCCGCCCAACGGCGACCGTCCCATCTCTGTTCGAATCGGAGCCTGATATGAAACGTACATTTTTGGTGCATCCATCGCGGCGTTTTTCAAGTCCGTTTGGGTTTACGCTGGTGGAGTTGCTGGTGGTCATCGGCATCATCGCGGTGCTGATTTCCGTTCTGCTGCCGGCGCTCAACAAGGCCCGCAACGCGGCCACCACCCTCGTTTGCCAGGCGAACCTTCGGCAGATCATGCAGGCGACACAGATGTACACCGCCGAATACAAAGGGTATATGCCGCATGAATATGGCAATGCCGGCGACGGGGATTTCAACGGTGCGTATTGGTATGTGCAATTGGCGCCGTACCTGGGCATCTCACGAGGTTATACTCCGGGCTACTATCGCGTCCTGCAGCGGCATGTACCCAATGTCTTGGAATGCCCCATTCCCAACCCCGTTTCGGTGGGCTCTGAATACATGACCTACGGGTATCTGATTCAATTCTGGTACAGCGACAAGACCCCGTACGTGCCGTATGGCGTGCCCCCCAGCAACGTCTTCAGAAAGATCACGCAGATCAAGTCGCCCGCCGGTAAAATCATCTTCCGGGACATGACCGGTCAGGATTGGGTATACACACAGCCCTATACATGGAATGACTGGGCGATCTTCGGCAAGCATGGGCGAATGGTGCCGGTGAACAACAGCATTTATAAGGTTGCCGGTGAGACCTTCAACGCCGCTTTCGCCGATGGGCATGTTGAAAACATTCGCGAAGCCGACCTTGGTCCGACGAAGTATCAGCAACTCGGCGGTGATTCCTCACCAGCCGCCATCGCGTTGCATGCCCGGTATTATAACATCGATGTTCCAAATTGATGTGGCGCATCGTTCCTCATCATCGATCGCAACATACAAACAGGGTTCAAAACTTCCAAAGGATTTACCGAGGCTTTTCGATGGGTTCGAATCAGAGGCGTTGCGCAGCATCGTGCGAGGCAAGCGCGCGGGGATCATGCCGTGATCGGCGGCATGGCTTTACGCTTATCGAGTTGCTCGTGGTGATCGGAATCATCGCCGTGCTGATGGCGCTGCTGCTGCCGGCGCTGAACAAAGTGCGCGATGCGGCCATCAGCCTGCAATGCCAGACGAACCTGCGGCAAGTCGTCAATGCGGCGCAAATGTATGCGCTCGATAATAAGGAAGTTATGCCGCACGAATACACCTATTATAGTAAGTCGACTAAAATAGGGGATACCGTGTATTGGTGGGTGCAGTTGGCGTCGTACCTGCACATCTCCCGCGATTCCAATGAAAAGGACGGTTATTACCAATCGCTCAAGCGGGTTGCGCCCAACGTTTTGGAGTGTCCCATTCCCAACCGGATTGGACGTAAATACGAGACCTATGGCTATCTGGTTCAATTTGATTACACCAGTCCCAATAGTGCGATCTACTCACCCGCCAAGACGCCACCCGACTATGTGTTTCGAAAAATGACGGATATCCGATCACCGTCGGGTAAGATCCTCTTCCGTGACCTTACGCGGTGGGATCGCATCTACACGGTGCCCACTCATAACAGCGACCAGTCGCTGTTCGGCAAGCATGGGCGGGTCGTGCCGGTAAAGGATATGGGGGGTGTTTTTAAGTTCGCCAATGCGAGCTTCAACGCCGCCTTTGCCGATGGGCACGTTGAAAGCATCCTCGAAGCCGATCTCGGCCCGACCAAGTACCAGAAACTCGGCGGCGATAGTTCCACCGCCGCCCGGCGGTTGCACGCCAAATATTACAACATCAATGTTTCGGATTAGTTCCACTTTGGGATGGTTCGCATTCAACAGGATGGTTCACCGAAGATGATCACGACTCGATCCGATTCGGCCCCGGCTGATCGCTGGCGGATAACCGAATCACAACCACCCTCCATCCTGTGGCAAGTTGCTGGCGATGGCCGCCGCCCTCACCGCGATCACCTCGAAATGAGCGGCCGGCGCGTCTCCGTTATCGCTGATTACGGCGTGGATGCCGACGGGAGGTTTTCAGTCGCTTTGCGTGTGATCTGGCCGATGCTTCGCAAAAAACCTGCCGACGTGCGCGGGTATCTCAAGCGAACGGTGGATGACGGCGCTTTGCCGGAGTGGTCGGTCGAGGGTGAAAAGTTGCCGCCGGTGGCAGTCTGGCCGGTGGAATCGGTGCGATTTGATGGTGTGCTGACGATCACGCACGCTTCCATGCGGGGCCTGCAATTGGTGCGGGAGTTGTTCCCCTCGCCGGCGCATCCGGCCGTTCTCCAACGATGCACCCTTCATAACCAGGGCGCGCGATCCATCGGGATTCAGGCTTGGCCGCGCCATCAGGAGGATCAGGTCGATGGACCATTCATCACTCGCGTGGCAGTCACCGCGGCAAGCTCAATAACGCTCCAGCCCGGCGACAGCGCCTCATTTGGGATGGCGATCCTCGCGGGGGGCGCCGATCAACCGTTGCCCGACATCGATGTTGCGAAGGAGTTGCAACAGCGCCGCCGCTGGCTTGCCGGCATAGATGCAGCCCTTCAGTTGCACACGCCATCCAAGCTGCTCAACACCGCCTTCGCGCTGGCGAAAATTCGCGCCGCCGAAAGTGTGTTCGACACCACGATTGGCCTCGTGCATTCGCCGGGCGGCGAACGCTATTATGCCGGCGTCTGGGCCAACGACCAGGCCGAATATGCCGGGCCTTTCTTTCCCTTCCTCGGCGATGCGGCCGCCATTGAGGCGTCGCTCAATGCCTATCGCCTGTTTCAAAAATCAACGAATCCGCAATTCGAGCGCCTGCCCTATGCCTTTGAAGTGGAGGGGCATGCGGTCATGCGGCATGTTGATCGGGGCGATGCGGCGATGGTTGCCTACGGCGCGGCCCGCTTCGCGCTCGCATCGGGCGATCCCGCCATCGGTGAGGAACTGCTCCCCCTGATCGACTGGTGCCTGGAGTATTGCCGACGACATCAAACCGTCGATGGTGTGATCGCCTCCGAGAGCGATGAGTTGGAAGGGCGTTTCCCCAGTGGCGACGCCAATTTATCGACGGCTTCATTGGCGTACGGCGGCCTGCTGAGCGCGGCGCATCTTGCCCGTGCGCTGGGGCGCCAAGAGAAGGCGCACGACTATGATCGCCGCGCCGCGGCGCTGGCGATAGCCATTGAGCGCCATTTTGGCGGAGAGGTCGAAGGATTTGAGACCTATCGCTATTACACGGGCAATGAGGTGCTGCGGGCCTGGATTTGCCTGCCCTTGACGATGGGCATCACCGGACGGGCTGGGGGAACCATTGATGCGCTGTTTTCATCCCGTCTCTGGGGGAAAGATGGATTGGCGACCGTCGCCGGCAGCGAAGATTTCTGGGACCGCTCCACGCTCTACGCCCTGCGCGGCGTGCTGGCCGCGGGGGATGTGCAGGCGGCCATGCCGCGTCTGGAAGCCTACACGCGGCGGCGCCTGCTCGGCGAGCACGTTCCTTATCCCGTGGAAGCATACCCCGAAGGCAATCAAGCCCATCTCTCGGCGGAGAGCGCCCTTTATTGCCGCATCCACACCGAAGGTTTCTTCGGCATCACGCCCACGGGCTTTGGCAGTTTCACCTGCGCGCCCCGCCTGCCGGAGGGTTGGAATCAGATGAGCCTCCGTGCCATTCGCGCGTTTGGCCACACCTTTGATCTGACCATCGCCCGCCGGCCCGACAGGTGGTTGCGCGTCATCATCGATATTGCGGGACATCCATCACGAACCTATGACCATCACCCCAATCAGCCGCTTTCGATCACGCTGCCCCAGTAGCTTCCTGAGCGCCTTCCAATGCGCCGGTCGGCTATTGATCCTGTGATCCGCCATACAACTCCGCGAACACCGGCCTGTATTTCTTCAGCAGCCGCGCTGACACCTGGATTGCATTGCCGGTGGGGCGGGTGGGGTATGAATTGTGTTGCCGCGTCCACTGCTCCTCCCACTGGCGCAATGTGCGCTGAAATATCCTTTCGTCCAGTGGCGAGCCGGCTTCGATTCCCTCGGCCAGCGCGTCGAAATACCGCCGCCATCGCTCGGCATAGAAGTCCTTCAACAGCCCGGCCCATTCCTTGCGGGCATAGTCGCGGAGCATCCCCTCGGGCTTTCCCCAAATTGTGATCTGCATTCGCGCGTTGTGTTCGAGCAGAGCGCGATCCGCGTCTGTCTTGCCCCATGCCTTGGCCGCCTCAAGCCATCGCCCCAGCAGAAACTCCGGCCGGGTGGACAGGAGCTCGTCCATGTCGTCGATCAATTCAACAAAGCGATTGCCTTCCTCGCGCACTGCGGCGGCGTCGCCGGCGGCCTTGGCGGTCGCCACTTTTGCCAGGAGCGCAATCGTGAGGTTGCTCAACACCTGCCGCGCCGTGTTCACCAGATCGTATTGAAATCCATCGGCATGCCCCAGTTCCCCGGCCGCCTGCTGGAACGCTTCCCACGCCGGGATGAGATCCGCCGGGACATAATTCAGCTTGATCCGATCCGAATTGAGGCGCGGGGCGAGGTTGACCAGCGTGCAGATCGTTCCGCCCCATTCCGGCGGACGACCATACGCCGTTGCGCGAAGTACGTCCCATGCCCGGTTGGCCGACGGATTGGCCTGCCCGTAGCGGCGGAGCGCGTAATTCTCCAACCATGCTTTCATGTTCGGCGACTTCGTGCGCCACATCATGTCAGTCGCCAGGTCATACATGACCGGATTCTGTTCGATTCCCTCCGGCGTCAGACCAAATCCCGCGAGGCTGCCGTTGTCGGTTTTTGCCAGTGCGTCAGGAGGATCGGCCGCCAGTCGATCAAGGTTGCCGTACATCGACTGGTGCCCGCCGAAGTTGTGCAGAAAACACCACGCCCAGGGCTTGTTGTCGAACCACCCGGTCTTTTCCCCCAGGGGAAACGCCTCGCTGTGCAAATCGAGGATCAGCATTCGGTCGTCGGGAACGGCACCCAGGAACGCATCGATCTGAGGCTTTTTCCAGAATCCGGGGTTGGTCGGATTGAAATGGAACATCCAATCCTGCATGACCCAGACCGCCTGGGGGTCGGCCTGCGCCATGGCGCTGTAGATGTTGCGCGCGAAGGAGTCCAGGTACGCCGGCTCATCGCTCAAGGGGCAATTTTCATTGAACGTGTCGCAGGAATAAAAGTGCGGGCCATCATCGGGGTCGGTGCCATACATCTCCCGCTGGGTGGTGATGAAGCGTCGGCCGATCTCTTGAAACAGCGGATCACCGGCATCCAGCACCCATGTTCCCGCAAACATCTCCGCCCAGGTTTCCATTTGCCGGCACTCGGCCTTGGGGAAATGTTGAGCAAGCGCCGCCGGCACATGTCCGGTGAACGCCGGCAGCACTGGTTTGATGCCGAAGTCGCGCATTCGTCGCACGATGCGCTTTTGCAGCGCCGCTTGTCCATCGATCCACGATTGCGGTGTCGGTCCGCCCCAGCCGTCCAGGTTCCCCATCCATCCCCATGCCAAAAACGCTGGGCCGGCGAAAAATGCCCCCAATTCCTCATCGCTCAGCCCCATCTCCCGATACACCCGCTGCCAGACCGCTTCCTGCCCCACAATGGCCAACGGAAGGTTGATCCCCGAGAGCGCCATCCAGTCAATTTCCCGCTCCCAGCGCGCCCAGTCCCAGAATGCCATGGAATATGAAAACGTGCAGTAGTTGAAGTAATACCGCCACTGATAGGGCGACTGGATACGCAGCGGTGATGCGATGCGCGGCATGACGGCCGGGAGTTCCAACTGATTGCCACACCAGGAGATGTGCGTGTGGCAGTGATGCTTGAGATACCAACTGAGCCCCGAAGCGACCGACCCGTTGCTGGCACCGCGGATCGTGACGCGATCATCACCGCCGCCGACGATTTCAAAGGCGTCCGCGTGCAAGTGTTCGTCGAGTTCCAACGAAAACGCGTCCATATGGGATGGCACCCATCGTTTGAGCAGCGTCAAAGCGGCGGCTGCGACAGGAGCTGCCACGACGCGCCGGTCACGATCAACGGATACCTCAAGGCTCATTTGTCACCTTTACCTATTTTCAGCCCAATTGCTTGGCATTGATGAAGTCAACTTTAGCTAACAATATACATAAATATGAAAAAAATGCCTATTAAATTATTATTACAAAATAAATATTATCCCCGATTTATACGAAAATAGGCGGGATTTCGCGCGAAGGCGCGAAGATGGCGCAACACCGCCTCGGCGACGAATCGGATGGATTCGGAGGTGTTAAATGTTTCGTGGCGTCTCGGCGAGGACCTTTTCGAGGATCGCGTCAGGCATGACTCCGTCGGCCTCGGCTTCGAAGTTGAGGATGATGCGGTGGCGCATCGCGGGAATCGCCACGTCCTTGATGTCCTGAAAGCTGACATGGAATCGCTTGCCAAGCAGCGCTCGCACCTTGGCCGCGAGAATGATCGCCTGCGCGGCGCGCGGGCTGGCGCCAAATCGGAGGAACTGGTTGGTTTCGGCGATGGCGTATGGACCGCCCGGCTGGGTCGCCAGGGTGCAGCGGATCGCGTAGTCCTGGATGTGAGCCGCGACGATGACCCGGCGGACGAGTTGCTGGTGTATCAAGATGCGGGGCGCATCCAAAACGGGTTGGACCTCAATTGGTCGACCGCTTGTCGTGCGATCCAAAATCTCGCGCAGCTCCTCTCGACTGGAATAGCGGAGCAGCAACTTGAAGAAAAATCGGTCGAGTTGCGCTTCGGGAAGCGGATAGGTCCCTTCCTGCTCAAGGGGATTTTGCGTCGCCATGACGAGGAACGGCTCGGCGAGCTTTCGAATTTGTCCGCCGGCCGTGATCTGACGCTCCTGCATCGCTTCAAGAAGCGCCGATTGCGTCTTGGGCGTCGCCCGGTTGATTTCATCCGCCAGGACAATCTGAGCGAACAGCGGGCCTTTCATGAACTCAAACGACCGGCGGCCATGCTCATCCTCCATGATGACATTGGTGCCGAGGATGTCTGCCGGCATCAGGTCGGGTGTGAACTGGATTCGGTTGAACTCCAGATGCAGCGCCTGCGCGAGCGTGCGGATGAGGGCGGTCTTGCCCAGGCCGGGCACGCCTTCAAGCAGCGCGTGTCCGCCGACGAACAGGCAGGTCAAAACGCCGTCGATCACCTCGTCATGTCCAACGATGACCTTGGCGATCTCGTCTCGCACGGCCTGGTAATCCCGGCGGAATGCGTCGGCCTGCGCCTGGATGTGCGGGTCGATCTCGGTGACGGGCGCTTGCGACATGAACTGCTCCTCCACGCGTTTTCAGGGCTTGTTCTGAATGCTGTTCAATGCCCAGTCGTACGCAATCCATTCAATGGTCGGCGTATGTCCCGCGTCGAGGGCGGCCTTGAGGGGCGCATCATATCGCGCCGCGAACTTCAGCACGGATTGTCCCGTTGCTTCCTCAAAATCCCTGCCATACCACTTGTACAAGCTGGTCAGATGGACGACCGACGATTTGGCATCAAATACAAACCACCGGGGGTGATGATGAACGTACTTGGTTTGATCTTCCAGTTGTTCGTCGAGGCGGGAACCAACGTACGCTTCAGTTCGCAGGGGCGGGCAACTGACGGCCGCGCAGACCAGGGCGAAGTGAATGCGAGGTTCGTTGAACTTCGGGCGAATCCGCTCGTGTTCGATTTCATCGAGCGACCATGTGTGCCCGCCGAGATTCCATCGCTTGGCCGTCCATCGCTCCTTTTCGGGGATGTCCTTGATCGATTTGAGCGGGTAATGATCGAGGATCAGGCGGAGGGTGAAGGCGTTGTAGGCGTTGATGAGGGTGGCGAGCTTGTCATTCCGATCCATTGCATCCAACTGCACGCCGGCCAGTGATGCGATGTAGGCATCAAGCACTGCGGGATCGCGGTGCAGTTGCTCGTAATTGACCCAGCCGCCCGGCGAGACATTCTTTTTCAGAACTTCATCCCAGAGCGACTGATCGATCGCGGCGGTGATCGGTTTGGTGGTGACGGAATCATCGCCGCTCAGCCGCCGCAGGAGCAGGGGGGTGAACGCGGGCTTGGCGTTGGTCAGGTAGAGCTGGTTCGATGCTTTTTTGGTTGGTTCACAGATGAGCAGCGGTTTTGACTTTTTGCTGCCCGCAGTTGCCGGCGTGGCGTTGGCCGGTTGAATGTGCGTCACCACCGGCAGGGATTCCATCAGGTCCGCATCGATCACCCATCCAACCGCCAGCGTGTCGAATGGATTGAAACCCTTGAGATGGCGCTGCTGGACCCATCGATTCATCCACGCCGCGCTCGTGCGGGCGATCCATTGGCCGGTCGGTCCGGTCTTGGCGAGGGCGGCCAGCTCCTTGGGCGTGATCCAGACATCGCTGCTCACCTCATATCCCGCGAAGATGATGGGGAGCTTGCTGTCGAGGAGCACCTGCATCCCTTGTGGATCATGCTCGAAATTGGCATCGGGGAAAATGAGCTCCGGCCGGCCGGGCGGATGAAAGCCAAAGCCGGGCCTTCTCCCGGCGACCACAACGATCTTGATGATGTTCTTATGCAGCTCAGGGTGATTTTTCACCACGGTGGCGATGTTGGTCACCGGACCGAGCGCCAGGATGGTCAGTGGCCGCTGGGTCAGCTCCGCTTCGATCGCCCGGGTCGCATCGGTTTCCTTGCCGAGATCATCCGAGGACGCAGCGCCGCTGTATGCGGTCTTCAGATTGCCCGGAGCGAATTGCGAGAGAATGTCGCGCGTAATCTGCAGCGTCTGATCCAGTCGCCCGTTGCCGAAGCAAACGCTCACGCCGCGAACCGCCAGCTCCGGGCTGTGCAGCGCGAACAACATCGCCAGGCCATCGTCCACGTCGCGCGGGCGCGAATCGACCAATCCGTTGGTGGTGTCCACATCCAGCCAGACATCGGTTGGCACAATCGCGGCGTGACTCACTTTCATCAACCCCGCCAAGGTGATGATGACCACCATTGGCGCCATCGCAAACCCGCGCTTCTTATTTCCCTCTGGTAGGGGCGGCTTCAGCCGCCGTGTTGACCTATTGAGGTGGCTGAAGCGGCTCCTACCGATGGGTTCCCGAGTACAGGAACACATGGGCGGGCCGCCCATGCCACATAAATCCATCAACCACCGCGCTTTATTTGCCCATGTCATTGAAACCCTCCTACGGGTACGGCGTCTGTTTCGGTTGATCTCCTGGCAGTTCCAGCGCGCCAACCAGATCGCTCAGCCGCGTCACGCACTGCTTTTTCATCCATCCCTCCAGCCCATCGCACACCTGGTTCGGCGTCGCCGGATCGACAAACAGCGCTGTCCCCATCGCCACCGCGCTGGCCCCTGCGAGGATGAACTCCGCGGCATCCTCCCATGTCTGGATACCGCCCATGCCCACGATCGGCACACCCGCCGGCTTGGCGACGTGACGGTAGACCTGGCTGACCATCCGCACGGCGATCGGCTTGATCGCCGGGCCGCTGAGGCCGCCCGTCACATTCGCCAGCCTTGGGCGCTTCTTATAAATGTCCACAGCCATCGCCGTGAAGGTGTTGACGAGCGTGAGCACCTGCGCCCCGCCATCGACCGCCGCCTTCGCGGTTGCGGTGATGTCCTCCACATTCGGCGACAGCTTCACCATGAGCACCTTGTGCGGCAAAACCCGTTTCACCGCAGCCGTCAGCTCCTTCAATCGCCCCGGATGCGTCCCGAAGGTCAAGCCATCTTTTACGTTCGGGCAAGAGACGTTCAGTTCAATCGCCGCCACGCAATCCAGCCCGTCCATTGCCGCGCAGGTTTCGCAGTAATCATCGAACGAATGCCCCGCCACGTTGACGACCACGGGGCAGGGCATCTTGTTCAGCAGCGGCACCTTTTCCGTGAGGAATCGATCAAGCCCCACATTCGCCAGCCCGATGGCGTTGAGCATCCCGGCGCGTGTTTCCACGATCCGTGCCGGTTCGTTGCCCGGACGCTCCTCGCGCGTGATCGATTTGGTGACAAACGCCCCCAGACGCGACAAATCCATGAAATCAGCGTATTCAAAGGCATACCCGCACGTTCCCGAGCAGGTCATTGTCGGATTCGCCAGTTTCAAACCGCCCAGATCAATGCTTAAGTCCATAGGGTCTCAGTGTGTGTGCCTCTCGCTTGTCAACATCTTATCCGCTCGCGTCACCGTTCCCATCCGAGGAACGAATTTTCGATTTTTGATTGGCGATTTTCGATTGTAAGCCAAAACGGCTCTCTTTCCCCCAATCCAAAATCAAAAATCAAAAATCGAAAATCCATCCCTCCCTTGCGCAAGGCGCGGCTTTTCTTGACCCGATGTGCGGCGGGGGGTTAGATTCGTACATCGTATTGTAGCAAGAGTCGGATTTACATCGTTGTTCATCACCGCTTGGAGGTGCCATGCCCCCCGCCAATCAGGGCTCCCGCGCTGGATTGATTACGTCGGTCGTTGTGTTCGTGGTGCTCTTTATCGCCGCCACGATCTTCGCCATTTATTACAATGCCGAGCTTCGCAAGACCGAGAAGACGCTCGGCGACACCCGCCGGCAATATGATGAGATTTCCGACGCGACCGGTCCGGAACTCGCCGCCTTGCGCGAAGCCCGCAAGGATCCGGCCGCCGGGTACACCCCCAACATGAAGCTGATCGATGTCGCCATCGCCCAGCGTGACAAGCTTGAACAGGTGATCAGCGGCACGAAGGGTCAGCCCGCCGAGGCCATCGTGAAGCAGGCCGCCGCCGCCGGCGCCGCGGCCGCTCAAAAGCTGGGATCGGACGTCCAACTGGGCACGCCGGGCACCAACCTCCTGGGCTCCATCGACACCCTGACGGGCGTTGTCATCGCCAAGACCAGCCAGGTCAAAACCCTGCAACAGCAGGCCGATGACCTCAACAAGCAATTGCAGGCCGCGATCAAGCAGAAGGATGACGCGGTGGCGCAGATGCAAAAGCAGGTCGAGGAAGCCTCGACCAAGGCGCGGACCGACGTCGCGTCCGCCGTCACAGGGCGAACCTCCATTCAATCGCAGTTGGATCAAATCGAAGCCGACCGCAAGAAGGAACGCGATCAGGCGGTCGAGGCGGTGGGGAAGAAGGATCAGGAGATCGCCGCCAAACAAAAGGACATCGACAAACTGACCAAGGAACTGGCCGCCGTCCGCGCCAAGCTTGAACCGATGCGCCTTCGCACCGATGAGCCGGTCATCCGCCAGGCCGACGGACGCATCACCCGTGTCGCCGGCAACGGAATCGTCTTCATCGACCGCGGCGTGGGGGATCACATCACCCCAGGCCTGACCTTTGAAGTGTATGACCCCAACGAAGGCGTTCCGGCCAGCCAGGACCCGGATCAACTGCCGGTGGGCAAGGGATCGATCGAAGTCCTCCACGTCGGCGCCAACAGCAGCGAGTGCCGTGTTGTCCGTCAGACGCCCGGCCAGCAGATCATGGAAAGCGACATCATCGCCAACCTGATCTATGACCCGAACACGACCTATAACTTTGTGGTCTATGGCAATTTCGACCTCGACCAGAACGGCGTGGCCAACAGCCAGGATGCCGACGTCATCCGGCGTTTGATCACCCAGTGGGGCGGCAAGCTTACCGATGCCGTCAACGTCAACACGGATTTTGTGGTCATGGGCGTGGAACCCACGCTCCCGTCCTTCGGCCCGGAAGATCTCAAGGACCCCATCAACCGCAAGAAGATGGACGACGCCCAGGCCGCGTTGGACAAGTATGATGCCGTTCAGAAGCAAGCGATCGACCTGCACATTCCGGTTCTGAATCAGAATCGGTTTCTCTACCTGATCGGGTACTACGACTTGTCCAAGCGATGAGTCCCTGATCCGGATTCGTGCGTGAGCTTCGCATGGTCCGAACGCCAACGCATGAGCAACGCCCCTCGCTTCGATTAGTGAGGGGCGTTTGGCATTGTGGCGAATGGGTTCCGTACGATTGCGCGCCGGCGGTTGTTGGTCGCCGCGATTTGTCCCGCCCGGTCTTGCTCCCTAGAATATTCGCCGGGGCGGCGGGAATTGGCGCGCATATGACCACTGGAATCATCATTGTCGATCACGGTTCGCGCGTTGCCCAAAGCAATGAACTGCTCGAACAATTGGCCGGGCTTTTCGCCGAACGCTTCCGCCAGCGCCATCCGATCGTCGAGCCGGCGCACATGGAGCTGGCCGAGCCGTCAATCAGGAGCGCCTACGCCCGTTGCGTCGAGCGCGGCGCCGAGCGGATCGTCGTCAGCCCTTTTTTCCTCGGGCCGGGCAAGCATTGGACACAGGACATTCCCAACCTCACCGCCCAGGCCGCCGAGCCATTTCCGCACACCCAATTTCATGTGACCCAGACGCTGGGGATTGATGACCTCATCATGGACCTCCTCGCCAAACGGATCGACTGGTGCGACCGGAACGATTACCAGTGCGAAGGGTGTAAAGGCACCGCCCGCGCCGGGCGATGCTCCACTGCGGGCGCCCGCGGAGAGACTTTGCCTCGAGAGTGATATGCCGGGTGTGGCCGGTGTGCCGGGGGCGACCGATGCGAAGAGGCGCAAAAAAAGGCGACCCGTCAGGGCCGCCTTTAAGCAATCCAAGTTGGTCAATCAGCATCAGTCGATCGTGACTTCCCGACCCGCCGCCGCCGAGCGGTAAACGCCGTCGAGAATCTTCTGCACGCCCAGCCCCGCCTCGCCAGGCGCCCGCAGGGGCGTGCCCTTCAGGCAGCCATCCACCCAGTTCTGCAATTTTTGGGTGAAAAGCGTGTGGAAGTCGGTCTTGCCGCTCAGCCACGCGGCCGACTCATTGACCATGGTGCCATGGCGATCGGTGAAGATCATCGCCGGCTCCCACTGGCAGCCGCCCTTTTCGCCAATCATCGTGAAGTTCCAGAGGTCTTCCTTGATGTGGGCGGCGAAGGACGCCTCGATCTGCATGATCGCTCCGTTCTCAAAACGGATCTGCCCGATCGCAAGGTCTTCAACCGTGTACGTTTTGTAATCCCAGTTCGGCCACATCGACACGACGTTCGAGGGTTTGTTGCCGATGTTGGTCCAGATGTTGCCGCTGGCCGCCACGGGGCGCGGCGCGCCCATGACGTAGTGCGCCATCTCAATGACATGGACGCCGATGTCGATCATCGGGCCGCCGCCTTGCAGCGCCTTTTGACCAAAGACGCCCCAGTTGGGAATCCCGCGTCGGCGGAGCGCCTGGCACTTGACGAACATGATGTTGCCGAATTGCCCCTCATCCCGCGCCCGCACGAGATATTCGGTGTTGGGGTGATAGCGATACTGGAAGCCCGCGACGAGGACCTTGCCCGCCTTCTTGGCCGCCGCGATCATCGCCTCGCACTCGGCCGGGGTCATCGCCATCGGCTTTTCCGTCAGGGTGTGACACCCGGCGTTGGCCGCCGCGATGACAGCCGGCGCATGCACGCCATTGGGCGTGCAGACGTCCACCGCATCCGGCTTGACCTCCTTGAGCATCTCATTCCAGTCCTTGTACAGCTTCTTGATCCCCCACTTTTCCTCCATGACCTTCAGCCGTTCGGGCTTGATATCGACGCCCGCGACGATCTCCACCTCGGGGATGTTCTTGAACGCCCCCAGGTGCGTCTCGCTGATCCCGCCGCATCCCACAATCGCCACGCGCAATTTCTTGCCCGTGTATTGCTTCTTTTCCTCGGTTGCAAATGATTCCGTCGATACCGTCTTTTCTGCCATGACTCGCTTCCCTTTGGGTTTGGTGTGAATCCATATAACGAAGGGGATAGTGTGGTGATTGGCGGGGCAAATTGCAAGATGCGCCCAAGGATTTTCGCATTACGCATTGCCAGAGGGAGGCGGCCCCTGGTGGGTATCCAGCGCGAGGGTGTGCCTTTGGGATGAACGGTGCAGCGGATTACAACACTGCAGTTGCCGCGAAGTGGATTTGAATCCATGCGGAATTGAATCAATGGAGCCGACCGGGATCGAACCGGCAACCCCTGCGTTGCAAACGCAGTGCTCTCCCAATTGAGCTACGGCCCCTTCTTTTCGCCGTCGGCGGGTCACGCCGAGATCGGCAATCGGGGACTTTATCCGCCGACGGTTCTCGCGGCAACTTTGTCACACCACTTCACACCTTCGTCGGCATGCTTTAGTGTCTGGGGATGAGATCGACATCGGCCATTGAACTTCGGAATGTTCGGCTGCTTCGTGGGGAACGTTGGATTTTGCGGGGGATTGATTGGTTGGTGCCCGCCGGGGCGTGCGCGGCGATCCTCGGGCCAAATGGCAGCGGCAAGAGCACGCTCGCGCGGATCATCGGGGGGCATCTTTACCCCACGCAGGGGCATGTGGCGGTCCTGGGACATACCTTTGGCGAGGTCGATCTTTCGGCGCTGCGGCAGCGCATCCGCCTGGTGCAGCCGGCCGGGCCGTATGATGTGGATGGCGAACTCAGCGTGATGCAGGTGATTCAGAGCGGATTCTTTGCGACGCTGGGGCTTTATGACCAGGTGAGCGATGCCCAGCAGGCCGAATCGCTGCGGATCGTGCGGCAGGTGGGATTGGCGGGTGTGGCGGGCAATCGTTATTCAACGTTAAGCAGCGGCGAGCGGGTGCGGGCGCTGATCGGACGGGCGCTGGCGCCTCGGCCGGATTTGCTCCTGCTCGATGAGCCGACATCCGGGCTTGATCTGCTGGCGCGGGAGCAGGTTCTGGCGACGATTCAGGAGGTGCGGGCGATGACGGCGGATCATGCTCAGCAGGGGGCCGATGGAGGTGCGTTGCGACCGGATGCGCCGTGGCGACCGACGGTGCTCATGATTACGCATCATGTCGAGGAACTGCCGCCGGATGTGGCGACGATTCTGCTGCTCGACGAAGGAAGGGTCGGCGCAAAAGGTCCGCCGCAAGAGGTGCTGCGCGCGGATATTTTATCGCGGGTATATCGTTGTCCCGTCGAGGTGAGCAGCCATCACGGGCGCTACTCGCTGCATGTTCATCCAAGCGCTTGGAAGGATTTGCTGGCGGGATCATCGGAAGGAACAGGCGGTCGGCCAAACTAAAGTGGCAACACGCGGACACGAGACTTTCGTGCTTCGATGACGACCAGCGCGCCTGAGAGCATGGCCGCTTCGTATTGGCGCAGCGCAGCAATTACCAAAATATCCCATGTGTTCAGGAAGGATATCCCGCCCGCGCACCTGCAGAACGCTTGGGCCGGCGGCGTGCGTCAATGCCAGGACGGTCCCGAAGTCCAGGTCATGGGTGAAGATTGCATGGCCGTTCGCTCTTGCCCAAGCCATGATCGCAGTGTCGGTGCTTCGAGGGCCTCCAACAGTGGACCAATGCACCGCTTCGTACCCATGTCGTGCCAGCTCGGCGACCCAATCCGGCGACAGGTTCATGTCCAGCAACAGGCGCAGGCTCATGATGCGACCAGTGGTTCTTCACGCTCTTCCAGCCGCCATGCCGCGTAAGCGAGGGCGGCATCCACATCGTCCGGCTCGAGGTACGGATAGGCGTGCAGAATGCGCTCGCGTGATTGCCCCGCTGCCAGCAATCCGAGGATGGCGCCCACCGTCATGCGCAGGCCGCGAATACAAGGCTTGCCGCCCATGACTGCGGGATCGTGGGTAATTCGTGACGTGTCCATGCCCACAGTATATCCTCGTGAAACGCCGAAGCCGAGCGGATGACCGCACCCGATTCATTGGTTGCTTCAGGGCCGATGCCAAGCAGGATGTCAGCGGGTACTCCAGCCGCCATGCGATCACTTCGTCGGGTTTCCGCCGCCGCTCATTCGACGGACGACCCACGCACAACCATTGCATCCGAGACTTCCTGCAGCGAAATTGCCGCAGTTGTCTCATTCATCAACAACCCGATCTTTGCCTGTGAAGGCGCGCTAGGGCAGCAGATCGCTCACGCGGATCGATTTGCCCGTATCCGCCAATGCCAGCGGGGTTGCGCTTTCATCGGGCAGATAAGTCTTCAAGTCGCCATAGTGGAAGCCGAATGGATGCGCCGGATCGGGAAGGGGGTTTCGACGCACTTCCAGCAGGCGGTCATTGAGGTTCAGTATCCAATAATCCGCGATGCCCGCCGAGGCATACAGACTCGCTTTTTGGGCGCGATCGAATCGCAATGTCGAGTCGGATACTTTGAGGATCAAGAGCGCGCTGGAAGGGTGCGTTTGAGGATAATCTCGCGGGCCTCCTGTGACCACGGCGATATCCGGCTCGGGTTCGGAATGACCTGCCAAACTCAAGGGCTGTTGTTGGCGCGAATAAAACGCCTGCCCAAATGCCTTTTCAATTGCCTTGGCCGACAAGGAAATCGCCATGTCATGTGGTACATTTTGTGGTGCCATCTGAACAATCCTCCCACCGATCAGTTCAACATGGTCATCTTCCCCAAGTATCCCCAGCTCCGCCAGGCGATAATATTCCTCACTCGTCCAATGGCGATCAGTCGGCTGGAAATCAGCCTGGATGCCGGAGGATGGTGCCACGGTCGATTTGTTGACGGTCAGGAGAGTCATGGCATTGCATTATACCATACCCCGTTGCCCTGCGGCCGATCCAATCAAAAGCTCATCCTGCCACTCCCAGCGCCTTCGCCATCGTTTCGCCCATGGTGGCAGGGCTTTCGGCGATTGCGACGCCGTCGGCTTTGAGGGATTTGATCTTTGCCTCGGCGGTGTCATCGCCGCCGCTGATGATGGCGCCGGC
>CAYTAP010000040.1:17656-28666 GCA_964435775.1 uncultured Tepidisphaeraceae bacterium | reverse complement strand
TCAGGCGTCGCGATGGTGAGCGGTATGATCCCAGCCCTGGACAATCGGCCGAAGTACAATCGAACCGGGATTGATTTCCACCGGATGATGCCGCGCCCGAAAGTGAAGGGGACGGTGATTGATTTTCACTGCCACCTGCTGGCGGCGCGGCATGCGCGGGTCTGGTTTGAGGCGGCCGACCATTACGGCATCGACGCGTTCGTCTCAATGACGCCGCTGGAGGAGGCGCTGGAGATCCAGCGGACGTGGGGCAATCGCGTGCAGTTCATCGTCACCCCGCAATGGGATGATGCGTCGCCGCGCTGGGTGGACAACTGGCTGCGGAAGCTGGAATCGTTTTACAACCTGGGCAGTCGGATCCTGAAGTTCCACATGGCGCCGCGGACGATGGACCTGCGGCATTACCGGCTGGATTCACCGGCGCTTCGACCCATTTTTCGTGAAATCATCGCGCGAAAGATGGCGGTCATGACCCATGTCGGCGACCCCGACACCTGGTACGCCGGATGCTACGCCGACACCGCCCGATACGGCTCGCGGGAGGATCATTATCGCATGTGGGAGTCGGTGCTGGCCGAGCACCGCGACCTGCCCTGGGTGGGGGCGCATCTGGGGGGCAATCCTGAAAACCTCGGGCGGCTTCAGCATCTGCTCGATGCGTATCCGAAATTGATGCTCGACAATTCCGCGACGCGCTGGCAGGTGCGGGAGATCAGCAAGCGCCGCGATGAGGCGCGGGAGTTCATCATCCGCAACGAGGATCGAATCCTGTTCGGCAGCGACCAGGTGAGCGGGGATGATCGTGGTTTTGAGTTTTTAGCCAGCCGGTTTTGGGCTCATCGCAAACTGTGGGAAACCTCCGCGATCATGCCCAGCCCGATTGATGATCCCGATCTCCCCGAAGACGCCCAGCCGATGCTGCGCGGCCTGGCTTTGCCCGATCAAACGCTTCAGAAAATCTATCACGACAACGCCATGCGATTCCTGAATGCCCTTGGAGTGGGGGGATTTCCGAGTTTTGATTGACGATTTTCGATTGGAAGATTGAGGAGCACGGCTGCTCCATGCCTTCAATCAAAAATGTTGTAGGGTCTGTGGTACTCCGCGGACCATTGCAGCGATCGTAAAGATGGTCCGCGGGATACCACGGACCCTACGCGAGGCCGAGCGCCCTTGGCTTGGTTTGCAATCGAAAATCGGAAATTCGTTCAATCGGCCAGTTGCGTCGGGATGGTGTACATCTTCCCATCCCGGAGCATGTTGATGGTTTGAACGAGCACCTTGCTGTTGTCGGTGGGGAAATGGTTTCCCTTGTCGTCGAAGAGGATTTCGAACGGGATGCGCTTGAGCACCTTGGGCTCCATGCGGGGAACCAGCACGACGTATTTCTGGTTGACCCAGATTTCGACGTTGTTCCACGTCTGGTCGGACAGGTTGATGATTTCCACCTGGTTGAAGGAATATCCCACCTGCGCGCGGGCGACCGCCTCGCCGCCGGAGGGGGTGTCGGATTTATAGGGGAAGCGCGACACCGCGTCGGCCGCGAACTGGGAGGAGGTCTTGTTCAACGTCGGATCGGGATTGGGCATCAGCGTCGGACGATTGGTGCATCCGGACACGAGCGCCAGAAGGCACCCCGTCGTAAAACAGGCCCCGAAAACCCAGCGGCGCGAATATGATTGATCCATGGCGATGCCTCTTGCTTCAAACCTGACGAATAACTCTACAAGACTATCGGACGAACCGTGATTGGTGGTTTAGAAATGGATGCGCGGCTAGGATGACCTGTGACAAGACCGATGCGGGCAGGCGGGATGCTGCGGCCCCCGGTTTTCGTAGGGTCCGCCCCGCGGACCACGATGCGGGTGGCCGTATAAATGGTCCGCGAGGCGGACCCTACGGGGAAAAACGCGTCCGCGTCAGTTGTAGTGTCCGTGGTACGCTGCGGACCATTGCTCCTGTCGCACAGATGGTCCGCGGAGTACCACAGACGCTACGAATGCCGGGGGCATATGCACCCAATCGAGGAGATCATGGAATTATTCACCACGCGCGACGATCAGACCGATCATCTGACGCGGTTTGTGTATGAGGTGCGGCACTTGGACGCCGCCGCCGCTTACCGCGAGCTGGTTGTGCATGGCGAGGGAAATCCCCGCGCCAAGCAGTTGCTCGCGGATGCGACGCCGGAGAAATTGCTCATGAGCCCGCCGAGACATTTGGATGAGGCGCGGGGGCTATTGGCCGGGCTTTGGTTGTGGCATGACTGGCTGGATGAGTCGCATGCGATTTCCCAGGGGATCGAATCGGCGACGGGGAGCTTCTGGCATGCGATCATGCACCGCCGCGAGGGGGATTTTTCCAACAGCAAGTACTGGTACGCCAAGGCGAAGGGGCATCGGATTTTACCGGCGATCTCGGCGAGGATGTCTACGTTGATCAACCCCCTGCCGTTTGACAAGTCACTCTTGAAGCTGGTCCATCAGGGATGGTCGCCGGAGGCGTTTGTCGACCTGGTGGAAGAAGTGAACACGATGCCGGATGATCCAAGGCGCGAGATTGTGGTGGCGCTCCAGCAGGCCGAGTGGCGGATGCTCTTCGACCACTGCGCCCGCGAGGCGTGGTGAGGTGTGGGCCTATGTCCGAATCACCCACGCCCCAACCTCAAGCGCCCGAACACGCCTGGGATGACCGCCTCCTGGTCAATCCCCACGCCGTGACGGACAAGCGTCGGCGCGTCCGCGAGATGTTCGCCGCGATCGCGCCCAGTTATGACCTGAACAACCGCCTGCACAGTTTCTGGATGGATCAGCGCTGGCGTCGGCGGGCCGTCAAGCTGGCGCAACTCCGCCCGATGGATACGGTTGTTGACGTCGCGTGCGGAACCGGCGATTTGGCGCTGGCATTTTGCGACGGGCTGCATCGCGCCGGTTCGGCGCGTCCTCGTGTCACGGGGATCGATTTCACCTTTGAAATGCTCCCCATCGCCCGCGGAAAATCCGCCGCGAGAGAGACCGGCCGGGCGGTGCGGTACATCAACGCCGACGCCCTGGCACTGCCGCTGCCCGATGCGTGCTGCGACGTGGTTTCCATCGCCTTCGGCATCCGCAACGTCTCCGATCCGTCGGCCGCCATCCGCGAGTTCCGGCGCATTCTGCGCCCCGGCGGACGCCTGGTCATTCTGGAGTTTTCCCTCCCAACCAACGCGACCCTGCGACGGGCGTACAACTTCTACTTCCGCCAAATCCTCCCCCGCACCGCGACGCTCATCTCCGGCGATCAGACCGGCGCCTACAAATACCTCCCCGAATCGGTCAACACCTTCATCGGCCGGGAAACCATGGTGGACATGATCCACGCCGCCGGCTTCACCGATGTGCGGGCTCAACCCTTCACCTTCGGCGTGTGCGTGTGCTATCGGGGGGTGGTCAGCGGGTGAGTTTCTGCGGAATAATTCTTGATTGCGGTCAGTGAGGGGGATGTGTGCCGCCTATAATGGCAGACGGCGTGCAGCCGTCGTGACGCCTTGGACGAACGTGTTTTTCAAGTGAAGGAGATTTTCATGAGCGTTGGAGCGACGATTCTTGCGGACATGCTGAGCCATTCGGTGGAGATGATCAACATGCACCTGGCGGATTTCAGCGACGCCGACATGTTCGCCCGCCCGTGCGCCGGGGCGAACCACGCAACCTGGCAACTGGGGCAATTCACCGCCGCCGACCATCATTTCGTGGACCTCGTCGCCCCCGGCGTCATGCCGGCGCTGCCGGCCGGGTTCGGCAAGCAATTCACCAAGGACACCGCGGCCAGCGATGACCCGACCAAGTTTCCCAGCAAGCAACAGATGCTCGATCAATTCAAGAAAACCCGCACCGCCTCGGCCGCCTGGGCGCGCTCCCTGACCGATGAACAACTGACCAAGCCCACGCCGGAAAGCATCCGTCGATTCGCCAAGACGGTCGGCGACCTGGCGATGATGCTGAGCATCCATTCAACGATGCACCTGGGCCAAATCCAGGTGATCCGAAGGAAGCTGGGCAAGCCCGTGCTGTTCTGATTGAGTGGGCAGGAAGGGCCCGCAGTACATTGCGGACCCATGCGGGGATTTTTAGGGTCCGCCTCGCGGACCACTTTTCTGGCTGACGTGCGGATGGTCCGCGGGGCGGACCCTACAGAACTGTTCTGAAAGCCCGCGCGATTCCGAAGGATCGGGACAACCCGCCTTGGCTTACCCATTATCAATCCTCTGAATCTTGAACACCGCCTTGTACAATCCCGTGATCTGCTCTCGCGGGAGCGTGCGGGGGCGGTATTTTTCGTTGCGGGGTTGCAGGCGGATCATCTCGGCGTTGTTGTCGTCGGATTCGAAGAAGATGCGCTTGAAGGTCGTCTGGGCGTCGTCGAATCGGACGAAGCAATCGTCGCCGCCGCGACAGAGGGCGGCGGGGGAGAAAATCACGATGTCCCCCTCGCGGTATTTGGGGGTCATCGAATCGCCATGGACGCGGGCGGCGAAGGCGTCGGGGTCGGGGAGGTCGGGGCAACTGACGTAGCTGTCGGCGATCCCGCGCGGGTAGCTGAGGTCCGTGAAATCGCGGGGATAACCGGCCGACACGCGGTTGATGATCGGGACGGCGTTGGTGGGAAGGCGCTCGATGTTCGTCGCGGCGTGATCGACAAGCTGTTGCAGGACGCCGGAGAGATAGGCGTCATCCAGGTTGACCGGCAGCGCGCCGCCGACGGATGCCCCGTCGCCGGTGGGCGGGCGCTGGTCTTTGGCGCGTTTTGAGGCGGCGCGTTTGCCGGATCGGAGCGCGGCCGCGCCGTTGGTTGACGGGGGCACATCGGGCGAGTCGCCATTGGCTTGGGGATTCTTCTGGTTCATCAGATGCTGAAGAACCGCGCGGACATCGCGCGGGGTGCGATGGAGGTGCGCCTGCGTCACCAGTCGGCCGGGCGGGAAGCGGAGCGCCTGCTCGAGCCGTTTGAGCTTTTCATCGCTGGGAGGATTGGGAACCCGTCCGGTCTCGATGAGCGAGAGATACGGCTTGGAGATGCGCGTGATGGACGCCAGCTCGTCGAGCGTCAGCGCCAGGCGACGGCGCTGACGACGCAGTTGTGGTCCCAAAGGTTCCATGATGAATGACTCCTTGCGCGATCGGTGATTGAGCGCGGACGCCGCCCTTCCAAGGGCTTGCAAAGCCATTGTACACTACCCTTACATATACCGTACATAATAATGTTTTATGAAAAATAGAATAAATCTTATAAATACAGTGTAATCAAGATAATATGGAATAATAAAATACTTTACAAACACCTAACAAATAGTCTAGAATATCCCATGTGTTTAATGCCGGTTGAACAAGAGCCGGGTGGGAGGTGGTCGTGAGCATTGTGGAGTATCAGACGCAAGGGGTTCGACGGATTGAAGACCCGCACGCGGCGGCGCTGCGCCGGGCGGAGTATCTCAAGCCCGCCGACCGGGCGCTCCTGGAGATGGTCGTGTCGCAGCGATTCACCCGGCGGGATATCGGGCAGTTTCTCGGCATCCCATCGGGCACGGTGACGCGCAGGGCCTGGCGGATCGGCAACCGGCTGCATGATCCCTTGTCGATCGCGCTGATCGAGCGGCCGGGCAAATTGCCGGATGAGCATCGGCAGATCGGCATCGAGCATTTCGTGCAGGGGATGCGGGCGCGCGAGATCGCCGACGTGCATCGGATGGGAATCATCGAGGTCAAGGGGATCTTGGAGTTCCTGCGCCTCTGGGGCCGCGGCGGGATTTGAGTCGACGGTGATGGACGGATTGTGAGTTGAGTTGCATTGACAGGGGGCGGGCATGCGAGGGATGGAATCGAAACGGGCGGGATTGGTGCGGGAATGGTTTGGGATTGGCGACGGTGTCGGCGATGGGGGCGTCGAGTCCGGCGGCGACGCGCACGGGGATGCGGGTGAATCGATGCGACGGAAGATCGCGCGGATTCCCACGCCGCACGCGGGTGAGATTCTTCTGATCACCGGCCCCAGCGGAAGCGGCAAGTCATGCCTGCTCCGCGCCATGCGACGGCGCAACGTCGGCGCGTCGCGCTGGATCAACCTCCGGTGTGTGCCATTGCGCGGGCCGATGGTGGTCGATTGTTTTGACGATGTGCCGCTGGAGCGGGTGCTGGCGGGCTTGTCGCGCGTGGGTCTGGGGGAGGTCTGGACGTATTTGAAGCATCCCGATCAGTTGAGCTCCGGCCAGCGGTTTAGGCTGCGCGTCGCCATTGCCCTGATGATGACGGCGCGCGGCAGTGACGATAGCGGTGAGAGCGAGGCCGGGCATCGCATCCTTCATTGCGATGAGTTTGCCGGTGAGCTCGATCGCGTCTCGGCGTGCGTGGTGGCGCGAACGATCCGACGGGCATTGGATGAGGCATCCGCCTGCGGCGCGATCCTGGCGACAAGCCGCAGGGATGTTGAGGAAGCGCTGCGCCCGGATTGGGTGATCGAGTGTGATTTCGGGGATTGCCGTGTTCGCGTCGGATCAACATAAGGGTCGATTGAATCGACGGGGCGACGAGAGGGTTCACCGGGGGGACGCGATGGGAGCTTGGGACTATTTGCCGGGGGAAGTGGTAATCGAGCGCGGCGTGTGGACGGACTACAAGGCGCTGGCGCGTTTTCACTATCGCGCCGGGCGACCGGCGACGGTCGCGGGAGTGTGGCGGGCACGCCATGTCGAGGCGTCGGCGCAGCGCGTTGTCGCCGTGGGGGTCCTGAGTTGGCCGACGATCAATTGCGCGAGTCGAGAGGCTCATTTCGACTTGCGCCGGATGGATGACCAGGAACGGGCGCGCTTCGTCAACGCCAATCTGCGCACGATCTCCCGGATCATCGTCCACCCCCAGTTCCGAGGCATCGGCCTGGCGTCGGCACTGATCCAAAAAATGTGCCAGGAGTGTCCGATGCGCTATGTCGAGGCATTGGCCGTCATGGGGCGCGGGCATCCGATGTTCGAGTCGGCGGGGATGACGCGCGTCGGCGACGACGGAATGGGGAAGGTGGTGTATTACATTTGGGATAAGGATGAACTCGGAAGGATGAAGGATGATGGGCAGAGGGTTTTCTGAGGGGTTTGAGTTTAATGGGGAGGACCAATGGCCAAGGCACGGGGCGGGGCGGCGTTGAAGCGGGCGTGTGCGGATGTCGAGGCGTTGCGGGCGTGGGTGGAAAAGTATTGCGGGATTCGCGTGGCGACGACGGGGGTTTGCGCGGGGCATGATGCGCCGATGGCGTATCTGGCGGGGGCGTATTTCGAACCGGCCAGGGACATGGTCGTCTGGGCGCCGCGCGGGGGCGGCAAGACGCGGCTGGGGGCGGTGGCGACGTTGCTTGATCTTCTGCACAAGCCGGGGTGCGAGGTGCGAATCCTCGGCGGATCGCTGGAGCAGAGCCTCAAGATGTGGGGGCATCTCGAGGAGGATGTCGATCGCGTGGCGGGGAAAATGCTCAAGGGAAAAATGACCGGACGCCGCGTGGCGCTGACGAACGGATCGAAGGCGGCCGTCCTCACGCAGTCGCAGCGCGCGGTGCGCGGCGTGCGCGTGCAGAAGCTGCGATGCGATGAGGTCGAATGCTTCGATCCGCTCGTGTGGGAGGCGGCGCAGCTGGTGACGCGGAGTGGTCGATCCGAACTACAGCGTGGGAAGTCGGGACGTGATGAGTGGGGCGTGATGAGTGAGAAGAAAGCGGGGGGACGGCGTACGCGAAGGGGGAGCGGTGCGGGGAAGGTGGTCGCGCATGAGGTGAAGGTGATTGCCGGCGTGGTCGAGGCGGTGTCGACATGGCATCTCGTCGGCGGGGTGATGGAACGCGCGATCGAGTCGGCCGGGGCCAGCGGGGTGCGGGTCGTGCGGTGGTGTTTGATGGAGGTGCTTGAGCGTTGCCCGGCCGAGCGGGAATGTGCGACGTGTCCGCTGTGGGATGACTGTGGCGGGCGGGCCAAGACGCTGTGCGACGGGTTCGTCTCGATCGACGATGCCATCGCGATGAAACGCCGCGTGAGCCGGGAAACGTGGGAGGCGGAGATGCTTTGCCGACGCCCGACGCGGCGGGGGTGTGTGTTTCCGGGGTTTGATGAGAGCGCGCACGTTCGTGACGAGTCGGCAGTGGGCAGTGGGCAGTCGGCAGGGAAGAGTGGGCAGTCGGCTGAAGGCGAGAGCGGCGAGATGTGGTTGGCGCTGGATTTTGGGTTCGCCAATCCATTCGTGTGTCTGTGGATTTGGAGCGAGGAGGGAAGTGAGGGGCGCAGCTTCGTCGTCGATGAATATGTGCAGCCGATGCGGACGATGCTCGAGCATGTGGAGCAGATTGAAGCGCGGCGATGGGGCGCGGTAAAAAAAGTTGCGTGCGATCCCGCCGGCGCCGGGCGGAATGATCAGACGGCCGAATCGAACGTGCAGGTGCTTCGCGGGCGCGGCTACCAGGTGCGCTATCGCAAGAGCCTCATCGTCGAGGGATTGGAAATGGTCCGCACCGCGCTGCGCCCCGCGAGCGGGCATAGCCGGCTGTTCATCCATCCCCGCTGTGTGCGATTGATCAAGGCGATGAAGGCGTATCGTTACCCCGAGGGAGGCGGCGAGCTGCCCGTGAAGGATGGCGAGCACGATCATCTGATCGATGCCCTGCGCTATTATTTTGTAAACCACGCGGCGCGGGGAGACGTGAAGTGGAGGGTGTACTGAGGGGGAAGTAGGCGGTAGGCAGTGGGCAGTAGGCAGTGAAGAGAAATGCGGAACGATGAATGCGGAATGACGGATGAAGGGAGGAATTCGCAAGGTCCGTGGTAATCCGCGGACCATCTTCCCATCGCGACAATGGTCCGCGGGATACCACGGACCCTACATCCTGAGGGGGAAGTGGGAAGGGAGAGAGTAGGCAGTATGCAGTAGGCGGTAGGCAGGGAGAAGTGGGAAGAGTCAGCGGGAGAACATCGGGCGGTCGGGGTCGTGGTAATCGTGGGTGGTGTCCACCGCGGGTTTGTGAAGGATCAGGAGCAGGATCGTCAGGAGCGTGAACAGGGTTCCGATGAGAATGAAGACGAACGCGACCACCCGCTTGCCGGCGATCCCAACCTGGGGAGCGGCGACCGCTGGCGAATGAGGCGTCGAGCCGGGACGAAGATTCTCCAGGAGTTGCTCGGGGTGATGCAGGCCGGTGATATCGGCGCCGCAATGCGGGCAGAACTCGGCCTGCGCGGGGAGGGAGGTTTTGCAGCGGGGGCATAGGAAGGGCTCGTGAGACATTGCGGATGATTATAGGAGCGGATGCGGCAGGAGAAAGGCACGCCCGATGCGATGGGGCATGGCACCGTGCGGATTGTGACGGATGGGATGATGGATTAGCATTCATTCACTGGGGAAACGGGTGTATGGAGCGATGCAAGAGAGGCACATGGGCAAGCAGACGATTTTGATCACGGGCGCGGCGGGGTTTATTGGGTCGCACGCGGCCGAGGCGCTGTTGGGGGAGGGGTATGAAGTCGTGGGCGTCGATAACTTCTGTGACTTTTATGACCGGGCCTGGAAGGAAAACAACCTGAAAAGCGTCGGCGGGGGACATCGGTTTGGTGTGGAGGAGATCGACATCACCGACGGCCCGCGAATCAGCAAGCTCGTCGAGCGGACCAAACCCGTGGCGATCCTTCACCTGGCGGCGATGGCGGGCGTTCGGCCATCGATTGAGCAGCCGGCGTATTATGCGCGCGTCAATGTCGAAGGGACGACGCATCTTCTGCAGGCGGCGGTCGAACACAAGGTCGGAAAGTTCCTCTTCGCCAGCAGTTCCAGCGTCTATGGCAATATGGCCAAGGTCCCCTTTTCAGAAGAAGACCCCGTATCCGAACCGATCAGTCCGTACGCCGCCACCAAGCGCGCCGGGGAACTGCTCTGCTACACCTATTGGCACTTGTACAAGCTGCCGATCTTCTGCCTGCGGTTTTTCACGGTTTTCGGCCCGCGCCAGCGGCCGGATCTGGCGATTCACAAGTTCACGCGCCTCATCTCCGCCGGTAAACCGATCCCCGTTTTCGGCGATGGCACCACCAGCCGCGACTATACATTTGTCGCCGACATCGTCAGCGGCATTCTCGCGGCGTTGCAACGCTGCGATCGATATCGCATATACAACCTTGGCGGGTCGGATCCGGTGTCGCTCGCCGGGCTGATTGAGGGATTGGAGAAGGCGCTTGGCAAAAAGGCGATCATTGACCGTCGCCCGGCCCAGCTTGGCGACGTTGATCGAACGTATGCGGATTTAACCCGCAGTACGAAGGAGCTGGGCTACAAGCCCCAGGTGCCGCTGGCCGAGGGATTGCGGCGTTTTGCGGCGTGGTTTGAGGAATATGGCTCGCTCTATCACCTTCCCGCTGATGCGGCGAAGGCGTGAATAGTCGATGCGCAATTCCTCGCAAAATGGAGGGCGTTGCTCCCACAACGCCGCGGCGTCGCGGGAGCGACGCCCTGCAACTGCTGTGAGGACGTGAAAATTGTGGCCAGGCACGACATGGCGCAACCGATAGTGTAGTGTGCCGCGCCATTTGTCGGCCAAGTGGTTGATGGGTGGGGTGCCTGGTGTTTGGGCTGCCTCGACGTGTGTGAGAAGGATTTTGCGGGCGGTCGCCTTGGGCGGCTGTCGGAGAGGTTTCACGGATGAAACGGTTGGCTGGATTGCTGTTGGGTTTGTTGATCGTCGCGGCGCCCGCCGGCATGGCGCGTGCGGATCTCGCCGGTGATGTCCGCGCGGTGCTGAAGGACAAGCTTCTTCACAAGGCGCAGGTCAGCATCGAAATGGCACGCCTGGGCGCGACCGATTCCGACGTGAGCGTCCTCTATTCCGAAAACCCCACCACTCCGCTGACACCGGCCAGCAATCTCAAGCTGATCACCACCTCCGCCTTTCTCGATCACTTCGAAAGCGACTTCAAGTTCCGCACCTATCTTGTCCTGCATGAGGGCAACGCGATCA
>CAYTAP010000040.1:0-17646 GCA_964435775.1 uncultured Tepidisphaeraceae bacterium | reverse complement strand
TGGCGATCCGGCATTCGGCGATGCCACGATTCTCCGCAAAGTCGGGTGGGATGTGACGACCGTTTTCCACAGTTGGGCCGAGCAGCTCAAGAAGCACGGGATCGCCGGCGTGAAGGATGTGATGGTCGATGACAGCGTGTTCGACCAGAACTTCCTGCATCCCGACTGGCCGACCGATCAGATTCACAAATGGTATGAAGCCGAGGTCGGCGGCATGAACCTGAACGCCAATGGCATTGATTTCTATGTGAAAACCACCGCGCCCGGCCAGCTCGTCACCTACACAACCGACCCGACGACGAATTACGTCACGATCAAAAACACCTGCGTCACGGGAAAGGAAAACGCGATCTGGTTGTCGCGGATGCCGGGACAGAATGACATCATCCTTCGCGGGCAGACCGATGTGAGCAACACGGCGCCGGTGTCGGTGACGATTTCCGATCCGCCGATGTTCGCCGCGACGGTCCTCGCCGAGACACTCAAGGCCGATGGCGTCGCCGTCACGGGGCAGGTGACGCGGGATCGTTCATCGAAGGTGGATTATCTCAAGGCGTCGGCCGAGGAGAAGAAAAACTGGACGATCCTGGCGGTTCATGAAACGCCGCTGTCGGTCGTGCTGGCGCGATGCAACAAGGACAGCATGAACCTGTACGCCGAAAGCCTTTGCAAGCGCCTGGGCAATGAGATCACGCACCAGCCGGGGTCATGGGACAATGGCACGCGAGCCGTCGGCGCGTTTCTCGAGCGGGTTGGTGCGGCCAGTTCCGAATATCATCTCGTCGATGGCTGCGGCCTGGCGAGGGACAACACGATCAGCTCCCACGCGATCATGCAGGTTCTCCGACACAACTACTATTCCAAAAACAAGGATGCGTTCATCGCCAGCCTGTCCGTCTCCGGCGAGGACGGCACCTTGAAGGATCGCTTCCGCGACAATGATCTGCGCGGGCGCGTGTTCGGCAAAAGTGGATACATCTCCGGCGTCAGCTCTCTGAGCGGATACCTCAAGGGTCGGGACGGCCAGTGGTATGTGTTTTCGATCCTGATGAACGGCGTCCCCGCCGGCGCCAATTCCGGCGCCAAGGCGCTTCAGGAATCAATGGTCAAGGCGATGGATGCGCATGTCAGCGCCTCAGCGCGATAGGTGGGCGCTGTTCGTTAAACGCAATGTCCTCAGGACGCTCGCTTTCGCCTCATCCAAGCAGGCGCGCCGATAAGTTGAAATAAAAAAGCAAGGTGAGGATGTCCGCCGTCGCCAGGACCACCGGACCGGCCGCGACGCGCGGATCGATCTTCAGCGCCCGGATGGCGGTGGGGATCAACACCCCCAGCAGACATGCGGAGATGATCGCCAGCGCGATGGATCCGCCGATGGCCGTCGAGATCATCCCCGGGCGTTGCCATGCGAACGCCACACCGCCGACCACCGCGCCACATGCGACGCCCAGCATCAGCGCCGTCAGGAGCTCCACCCGCAGCGCCCGCAGGAGGTGCGGCACATCGATGTTTCCAGCCCGCAGGGTTTGCACCGTGATCGACATCGACTGCATCGACACGCTTTCGGACAGCGCCAGTACGATGGGAATGAACAGCGCCAGGACAATCACGGTGTTGAGGAACGCCTCGTATTGCCCCGCGATGAACGCGCAAGCCAGACCCCCGGCAATGTTGCACACGAGCCAGGGGAAACGATGCTTGAACCCGCTCATCGGCGACACCCACCGCGCCTGCAGGACGCGAAGACCGATCAACTGAAACACATCGTCGGCCGTCTGCTTCTCCGTCACCCCCAGCATCTCATCGGTGTACATCGACACATCAACCACCCCCACCAGGTGGTTCCCATCATCGACCACCGGAAACGCCAGCAGGCGGTGCATGACGAAAAACTCGCACGCATCGAACACGCTCATGGATGCCGGGATCGAAATGATGTGCTTGACCATGATGTCGCGCACCGGGGTGTCCGGGCGGCTCATGAGCAGGCGGCGCGTCGGCACGACGCCGAGCAAATGCCGCTCGGCGTCGATCACATAAAAGTAAACGATTTTTTCCGACACCAGCGTGGACCGCAGCTCCGCCAGCGCATCCCCCACCGTCTGTTCAACCCCCAATGTGGTGCAATCCTGATGCACGTGCGAGGTGACCGACTCACTGAAATCATACCGACTCATCCGCCTGACGGTATGACCCCAAACGCCAAAAGTAAAAGCGCGAGGCGTCTGAGCGATATCCGATGTCCCAACCAACGGCCGGCATCCAGCAATCGACAGTCAAAAATGAAAAATCAAAAATGAAACAGCCCCGGTTCCGGCACATCCTTCAGATCAATCTCCCGTTCCATCACCTTGCGATATCCAAGCTGCCGGACGACCTCCAGGATTTCCGTCCATGTGGGATACATCCGCTTGTTCACCTTCTTATAGGTTTCAATCGCCATGATGAACTCGAATTGCGCCGCGTTCATCTCCCCTTCTTCCGCGCTGCGTCGCTCATCGGACAATCGTCGCCCCGGCCCGCGCCGACGCTCCAGCCCCGTGTCCGCCCGTCGCTCAATCCCGCTTCGCCGCTCCGCGCCGCCATACCCCGACTGCTCGGCCGACAGTTGCCGACGCTGAATGCCCGTCCGGCGATCCACCGCGCTCTTGCGACGATTCGGCCCCTTCCCCCCCGACCGCCGATCCTCCGTGTCCGTCGTCGCAAACGTTTCTTCCAACAACTCATCCATATCCATGTCCAACATCGCACGCCTCCACTTCACGCCCAGCGCCCTGCCATCCCTCTCCCAGCGCTCATCGGGAAAATCAGACGCCCGCTTAACCAAACCACCCATTTTTACGCCCGATAACGCAATCCTCTCGCCCCGCGCCCGCGCGGCATTCCATTCCTGCGGGAAAGTGAACCACGGATGAACACGGATAAGCACCGATCAATGCGGACAAATATAGATGCTGAAAATCAGTGGTCATCGGAAGTCATTAGGCTGTCCTTTTATCTCGTCCAATTCAAACCGGCTTGACACCTGCGAATGGATGTTGGACAAAGGCCGGCGTAATCGTTTTGACCATCGCATCCCCAAAAGGCGCGCCACCTTGTCCGGCATTGCGATTGCATCCGTCCATCACGCAAAGAAAGGAGTGGAATGAATCACTGTATCGGTTTGACGACAGTGGCATTCATCGGAGGTCTTCTGGTGTATTCGATGGCAGGCGCGAACGTGGCTGTTCCCCAAACACAAAACCAGCTCGACGCGGAGTTTCAACGAGCGGTTCCGCAGAAAAAGCAGGCCATGCGGCAGCTTCGCCAGAAGTTGATCCTAGCCGCACGGGGAGATGCGAACTCTCCGGCGGACTTGGCCGCGACGAAAGCGAATTTCGCACTTTTGAATGACCAGGGGCGGTTCACCGATCTTTTAAAGACCGGAACGCCTCGACGCTGGAGCGAAGGTTTGGCGCGTCTGCGCAAGATGGCTCCGAATTTCGCGCGCATGACGCCTCAGGAACAGACTCCGCTTCGCGATCGGTTGTTCGCGGCGATTCAATATTATTGTCGCGATGTGGTGGAGCATCCCGACCCGTTCACCGGCGCCGCCTTCACCGCGCCGCGGGCGGCTTCAACCATATACTTTTCTCTATATGACCAACTCCAGGCGTCCCAATTCAAGGATGTTGCCGATGCGTTGAAACAAACTCTTTTTCTCACCTGGTATTATCCGCTGATGGGCGAGAATGCCGCCGCGCGCAAGACTCATCCATATCGCATCGCGGTGTTCACCGGCCCCACCGGGCAATTCACAGTCGGCAATCTGGCCTATCGATCATTGATCCAATGCGCCGTTGCGATGGACGACACGAAATTGCTTGACACGGCGCGCACGGTCATGGTGCGCTCGCTCGATTATTATACGAGCTATCAAACTCCCGATCCGTCGTTCTGGGATACCATGGGAATGACCTACGACGGCAATGGCTTTGCCCACGGTCGGCAGTCCTATCTTTTCGGATACGTGCAGCACTGGGTGAATGGGCTTTTGCATGCGTCGAAGATGTTTGAAGGCACGCCCTGGGCAATTCCCACGGATAAATGGGACAACGTGGCGGCGATGCTGCTCGATGGCACGCAATGGTATGTATACCAATCCGACGTCGACTGGTCGGTCAACGGCCGGCATAACATGTACCCCGGCCTCATAGGCAACGGCAGCCAGAATGGCGCCAAAATGCTGGAGGATGCCGCCGCCGGCGTGCTCGCCGCATCCGAGGGGCAGGTCCAGCGCGCCGATGAACTGCGCGCCATGATGAAGCGGCTGGCGCAAAACGAGGAATTCGCCGGCTGCCGATACTTCTGGAACGCCGAGGATTTGATTCTCCGGGGCAAGGATTTCTACATCGGCGTAAACCTGAGCTCCATCCGCAGCCAGGGACCGGAGTCGGCTTCGCCCTCGTCCGTCGTCAACTACTATTTTCCGTTTGGTTCGATGATGATCAAAACCAAGGGCGATGAATATCGTCGTGCCCGCGGCGCGATCCGTTATGACCAGTTGCCCGGCATCACGTCCGACCCCACGATACCGCTGAACACCGGAACAAGTTGGCGCGGATATCACAGCATCAATACATTCTGCGGCGGCGTGTCGGACGGAAATATTGGCGTCGCGGGAATGATCTTCCAACACAAGTCGATGCCCACCACCGGCCATAAGGGCTATTTCGCCAGTGAACGGGGAATGGTCGGACTGGGGGCGGATCTGACGACGGGGAAGGTGCAGACAATCGTCAATCAAACCGAATGGCGAGGCGATGTCTCTTATGGCACGGGCGATCAAGCGGGGCGGATTCTTCACGACACGGCAGCGGTCGATATTCCGCTGGGCAAGGGAGCATGGGTTTATCAGGATGGAACAGGCTACCTGCTGTTGCCTTCCAACATGAATGCCACCGCGAAGCTGACGCTGGAGAAACGGAAAACCCATTGGGCGAATCTGGCCCATGCGAATAAAACCAACCCCGACGCCCAACAGACCGTTGAGCCGATCTTTCAACTCACGATTGATCAATCCGACGATCATGACACCTATGCCTATGCGGTCTTGCCGCATGCGGCGCCGGAAGTGATCTCTCAATACGTCAAGGCGCCGCCGTTTGAAGTATTGGCCAATTCCAAACAGGCGCAGGCCGTTCGATGGAACGACAGCGGTGTCATTCAGGTGATCTTCTATGAGGCGGGACGGGTGGCCGGCGGCCATGCGTCGATCGCCGTCGATCGCCCCGCGGTCTTGATGCTCAAGCCGCACAATGACGGCTGGGACCTGTATGTTTCCGACCCCATCCAGCGGACCCCCGCCGGCCAGGTCCAGGTCACGATGACCCTTCCAACCGCCGACGCCGGCACGAAGGACCTCGTCCTGCACTGCGACTTGCCAGACAAGCCCCTGATTGGCAAAGCCGCCATGCTGCACCTGAGCAAGGCGGGCCTCGCGTCGCCGCCCAGGCCTTAATCTGAAGGTTGCTGCTGGAAAGGGGCCGGAAAGTCGTAAGGGCAGGGTCCCTAATGGCACTCAATCAGATCCACGCTCCAAGCCATAGGGGGGACAGTCCCCCCATACACTGGTTCCTTGTCCGTCATGGATGGCAGTGAAGAAATGAAGGACCGCCCGCCCGCGGCCGCCCGGCATTTGATCCCCCAGACAGGCACGGCTACAACAAGGAGACGGAATCACTTACGGATCCACAGGGAATCCGTGTGGAGGAATGAACACAAAGCATCTGGCACAGCAATGAGCAAACATCCAAAAAGCCGTTTGCCGCTGGTGTTTCTGATTCCACTTCTCATCATCGCGGCGCCCGTCTTATTGTATTATTTTTGGATTTACCTCCCAACCGCCTGGCTGAATGCCGTGCCCTTGTCCCCGGAAAACTACAAGCCGGCCACAGTGGAACTGGTGACGTTGTGCCAGAGCGATCCGACGCTTTACAACCGCCTGGCCACCGACTTTCTATGTCCCTTCGATCCATTGTGGTTGCCTCCTTCGGTCACCAGACTGAATCCGGAAGGAGTCGATATCAACCCAGATCGCGCCGCTGTTACATGGGGTGGCGGGTTTTATCATTGCGGATGGAAGCTTGTTCGCGGAGCGGCCACGGCAAACGGCTACACATGGACACTTTGGTTCTATGGCGAAGGAAGCCCGGACCGTGTCCTTGAAAATATCCAGGTCCCCGCCAGCCTGCGGTTGACCAAAGAACAATTCGTGGCTGGGGTTCTGGCGGAGATCAATCGCCGTCTGGCGGTGGGATACGATGACCACAAGTACCAGCCGGCGAAATGGTATCTTCCGATTCAGCGCTGCCACTTTCTGGAATATCATCATCGCCTTTTGCTGTTGCCAGCAGAAATTCGCGCATCGGCCGCGAAGTACCCGCATGATTGGCAGGATGTCCTCATGGCATACCTCCTGGATCATTCCAATCCATCGGCCGGCCAGAAGTTGCGCCAATGGGCCAATCAAACCGGCGGCCCCGGAGCATGGGTATATGCGGCTTATGCCTTCTATCAGGCAGGGGATGATCAGAGCGGAGATGCCGCCGTGAAGAAGGCGATTGCCGACCAATCGCCCGATCCCGAATGGCTTGACAAGGAAATACCACTGGTGGAGTTGGGAATGGCGGTGCGATTGTATAAGTCGCATCAACTTGCCGCTTGCGCCAAATTGTGCGATGCCATCCTTTCCACTCGCCATCGTTATTTCAAGACGAGATCGAGCGTTCAGCGGATGCGTGACCTGGCCGCGTCGCCGGCGGCATCGCGTCCCCCCAACGCGCCGCAGTTCGGCGAAAATGCCGCCATTGATCCCTTCGGCGGATTCGACCTGAACCTGCTGTATGTCGCGGCGACAACCTCACCCGTGTCCGCAAGGCAGGAAAAATTGCGCGAGATGACCGTGCCCAATGCGTGGGGAACCAATGGGAGCATCATTGATCTTGATGCGCTGGCCAAGCCAGGTGGTCCTGCTTCTTCCATCAGTTTTCCCGACCCGATTGTGAGAACGGTGGATATCAGCAAGGATATCCATCGCGCGATCCTGTATGACAAAGACCAAATGTACGACTTGGGCACGCTTGGCGGAAAGAACAGCAGCGCGTCTGCGATTAATGCCGGCGGACAGATCGCCGGCACTTCCAACATCAGTGACGGGCATGAGCACGCCTTCCTCTATGAAGGGGTCCCAGGTCACGGGGGACACATGATTGACCTGGGGGTGATCAGTGGCGTGGGGAATAGCACCGGTCGAGCGCTGACCAGCAGGGGACAGGTTGTTGGTATGGCAACGACGATTCATCCCAAAACGGAGGACCATGCGTTCATCTATCAGGGAGTCCCCGGCAAGGATGGGCGGATGGTGGATCTCGGCACGCTGGGCGGGAGTGTCAGTTCCGCGTATGCCGTCAACGACGCGGGCCAAATTGTCGGCCAATCGACGACCGCTTCCGAATCGCGTGACGGCGGACGCTATATCTATCACGCATTTCTCTATGACGGCATCCCGGGCAAGGGTGGGCGGATGTATGATCTGGGCATGCTTCCCGGCGGAGGGTACAGCGTCGCGTATGACATCAACGCATCCGGCGAGATTGTTGGAACATCCGGTGTCAGCGGCCATGGCAAGCATGCTTTTCGATACCAGGGCATTCCGGGTAAAGGAGGCAGGATGATCGCCCTGCCCGGGGCATGGAACTGCGAGGCGTATGGCATCAACGATGAGGGGTATGTTGTCGGCAATAGCGATATGGGCGGGATCGTGTGGAAACCGGACGGCTCGATCGTGAACCTCCGCAAATGGCTTGCTGAAGTCAATCCAAGAGCCGCATCCCACTGGGCCATGTTGCGTCCGGGGCGCATCACCAACAATGGATTGATCTTTGGTTCCGGACTTATTGATGACGGGATGTCACACGATCCGATCTTCCATTCGTTCATCCTCGACGCTTCAGGATTGGTGTCGGGCGCCAAGCACCAGGAGACACCGTGACTCGCCTCAATGTGCTTGCTTGCAAATCATTCTTCGGACATGCTTCGCCCGTGGTCCACAACCCGCGATTATACAGCAAGAATTGGCAGTGTAGTGACAGTCACCTATTTTCTCCGATTACATGCTTTCCATATTCCAAAGGAGCCTCACCAATGCCCCCGTTCAATTCGACCAACTCCCATCGTGTTTCAACACTTGTCCTCGCATCCCTCGCCCTGGGCGCCATCGCCCTGCTGAGCGGTTGCCAATCCAACGCGCCATCCTCCGACCACCCGTCCCGCACGCTCTCGACTCATCTAACCGTTGATGCCGCCGCTCAGGACATGCCCGTCGACGCCGCCGAATCATGGAAGCGCCTCGTTGCCGGCAACGAACGCTTCGCCTCGGGCGCGGCGGAACATCCCGCCCAGTCGATCCGGCGCGTCCACGAAGTCGCCATCGGCCAGCACCCCTTCGCCATCATCCTCTGTTGTTCCGATTCCCGCGTTCCTCCTGAACTCATCTTTGACACCGGCCTGGGCGATCTTTTCGTCGTGCGCGTCGCCGGCAACACCGCCGATGCGGCCGCGATTGGAAGCATCGAATATGCCGCCGAGCATCTTGGCGCCCCCCTGGTCGTCGTCCTCGGCCATCAGCGCTGCGGCGCCGTGCAGGCCGCTCTCAGCTCTCTCGACGACACCTCCAAAGCCCCCAGCCCCGGCCATCTCGACGCCTTCATCAACCCCATTGTCCCCGCCGCCAAACTCGCCAGCCAAACTCCCGGCGACGATCTCCTCGCCCGCGCCACCCGCGAAAACGTGCGGCGCGTCGTCGCGCAACTGACAAACTCCCACCCCGTTCTGGCCGAATCGATCCGCGCCAAAAAGCTGACCATCATCGGCGCCACTTACAACCTCGACACCGCCCGCATCACCCCCCTGCCGCCACAAACCAAGGCCCCCTGACCCACTTGCGCGCGACAACGTTCGCACGACATCACGAGCCCGACGCGTCAGCGACGCACTCCGCGCTTCGGATTTATTCTGCCCATGCGGTAGGATTCGCCTCGTGATCGCCCGCGACGAAATCATTCTCGAATACCTCGAGCGTCTTCCCTTTGCGCCGTACCCCGTGCAGGAAGAGGCTCTGTATGCCTGGGCCGCCTGCGAGCAGGGAATGCTCCTGTGTGCTCCAACCGGCACCGGCAAAACCCTAGTCGCCGAGGCCGCCGTTTATGAAGCCCTTCGCACCGGCAGGCACCTTTATTATTCCACGCCGCTGATCGCCCTGACCGATCAAAAGCTTCTTGAGCTTCAAACGACCGTCGAGCGCTGGGGCTTTGATCGCAACACCGTGGGGCTGGTGACCGGGCATCGCACGATCAATCCCGACGCCCCGATCAAAGTCGTCGTCGCCGAGGTGTTGCTCAATCGGCTCCTCCATGCCGAAGTATATGATTTCGGCGATGTCGGCGCGGTGGTGATGGATGAGTTTCACAACTTCAATGAACCCCAGCGCGGCATCGTGTGGGAGCTGGCGCTGTCGCTGCTCCCGGCCCACAGTCGCGTCATGCTCCTCTCCGCGACGATCGGCGCGGCCGACCAGTTCGTCAACTGGATGGCGCGAAGCCTGGATCGCCGCATCACCCTCGTCGAAGGCACCGAGCGCAAGGTTCCCCTCCACTTCCACTGGATTGCCGACGAGCTTCTTCCTGATTTCCTTGAGCGGATCGCACAGGGCGCCGGCGAGCAGCGCAAAACGCCCGCGTTGGTGTTCTGCTTCGATCGCCAGGTCTGCTGGGATACCGCCGAGGTGCTCAAAGGCAAGGACCTCTTCACCGAAGGGCAGCGTGATGCCCTGCTGAAACGCCTTGATTCCTTCGATTTTTCGGTCGGCGCCGGCAACAAGCTGCGCACTTTCCTCGCCCGCGGCATCGGCATTCACCATGCCGGGATCATGCCGCGCTACCGCCTCATCGTCGAAACACTCTTCCAGGAAAAGCTTCTCTCGATCTGTGTTTGCACGGAAACCCTCGCGGCCGGGATCAACCTCCCGGCGCGCTCGGTCGTCCTCACGACGCTCGTCAAAGGCCCGCGCGACAAGAAGCGCCTGATCGATCCAAGTTCAGCCCAGCAGATCTTCGGTCGGGCCGGCCGACCGCAGTTCGACACCGAAGGCCGTGTCTTCGCTCTTGCGCACGAGGACGATGTCAAGCTCGCGCGGTGGAAAGTGAAGTACGATTCCATTCCGGAAACGGAAAAGGATCCCAAGTTGATGAAGGCGAAGAAAGCGCTGCTTAAGAAAAAGCCCACACGGCGTCCCGGCTTCACCTATTGGAATCCCGAGCAGTTCACCAAGCTTCAGACCGCCCCGCCCGTGCGGCTCGCCAGCCGTGGGCGGCTCACCTGGCGCTGGTTGGCGTATCTCCTGGCGGCCAATCCCGAAGTGGAGCCGATCCGCCAGGTCATCCGTCGCCGGTTGATGGATCAACCCACCATTGACGCGGAGCAGAAGCGACTGACCAGGATGCTCGTCACGCTCCACCAGCTTGGGATCGTCACGCTTGAGCCGCCTCCGCCGCCGACGTGGTTGGATGCTGTAAAACCAGGCGCAACGCTTGCGCGCGCGGCGGGTGACGCCGAGGCGGATGAAGAGGAGGCGGACGATGAACCTTCCCTCACCACCAATGCGGCGACAACCCCGCCGCAAGCGGTGGCCGAACTGATCGGCCAATTGACCCTTGGCGACCAGGCGGATGCGCGCGACGCCGCGTCTGTCAGCGCTTCATCAAGATCGTCAAAAGCGCACAGCGGAAATCCGCTCGACCCGTCGTTTGTCCCCTATGCCCCGTTGACCGCAACACCAACACCCCTGCTCGACTCCCTCACCATCTTCCGCGCCGTCCATCCTTTGTATGGGATGTACCTGATGAAGCACCTCGCCAGGGCCGACGACAACGAGCTGATGCAAATCCTGGAAAGCTTCCTGGAAATGCCCGGCACCGTCGCGCGTCATCTGCGCGTCCCCCGCCCGGAGGAATTGCCCCCCGGCCCGCTGGCGACCGAAGTGCTTGACCCCGCCCTCCTTCAGCGCGGCCTGGCGACGCAGGATGATCTCTATCCCCCCGCGGACCAATCCGACATCCCGCCGGAGCTGCGAAAATATCCGATCCCCGTCGCACAAAAAATGCGCATGCTTTTTGAAAGCGAAATTGACCACGCCGGCGGCCTGTTCATCACCCCCGTCTGGGCCATCGGCGACCTGCTCCTCCACGGCGGCGACTTCGACAAGTTCGTCCGCCTCCGCGATGTGAGCAAACAGGAAGGCATCCTCTTCAAACACCTTCTCCGCATGATCCAACTGTGCGGCGAGTTCATTCAACTCACCCCCGAAGGCGTCGATCCGCAGGCATGGAAGACCAAGCTGAATACGCTCGCCGACACCTTGACCCGCGCCTGCCGCGCCGTCGATCCCCAAAGCACGGATCAGTTGCTGGAGGAATTGGCCGATGGCGAATGATGCGCGTTGGGCGTGAACCTCCACCTCGGCGGCCATGCCCGCCCATGTCGTGCCGCGGCAACAATGCGCTCGCCCCGTAACCACTCCAAATCCCCTTTTGACCCGTCCTTGTCAATCCGATACGATTGCCCGAATCACCACCCAGGAGCGGTGGCAGAGTGGTTGAATGCGCCGGTTTCGAAAACCGGTCTGCCCGCAAGGGTAGCGGGAGTTCGAATCTCCCCCTCTCCGTTGTCCATATATGCTTGTAATGCAAATACTTGCAACAAGCCCAACTGCATTGCGATCAGGGGTGGATGGGCGGTTGGATCAGTTCGCCTGGGGCAATGGTATCAATATATGTTTTCATCGCGCCCCACTTCAACACGGGCGCGGCCAGGGCGGCGGCGCCGAGGAGGGCGGGGTCTTCGCATGTGGGCATGCGCATGGGAATGCCGAGGGTGTTGGCTTTGATCGTCAGCCAGAGGCGGCTTTTGGCGGCGCCGCCGGCGCAGTGGATCAGCGTGGGGAGGTCGTCACCGGCGAGCAGGTGCACCTGTTCGGCCAAAGCGTTGGCGACGGCTTGATGGATGGCGCGGACCACCTGGCCGGGCGGCTGGGTGGTTGCCCATTGGCGAAGGGGTTCACGCCAATCCTCGCCTGGCTCGGGCCATGCCAGTTGCGGGATGTCTTCAGTGTATGCGGCGGCGGCTTGGTCCAGTTGCTCGAAGGAAGGTCGATCGGGCAGAAGATTGCGATAGGATTCGAGCAGATTGGCCGAGGTGTCGCCGGCGACCATCAGATAAAACCGCCCGGGCATCCCGGCCGGGCCGCACAGGATGGGGCTGTCGATCTCGGCCGGCCTAAAAGCATCGACGCAGCGCACGGTCGCCAGCACGGTTCCCGTCGTTTCGGAGATCGAACCGGGCGATAGATTGCCCACGCCGATCGCGCCGGCGTGTTGATCGAGACATCCCATGACCATTTGGCAGTCGGCGGGCAGGCCGAGATCGTCGGCGGCTTGGTTGCGAGTTGTTCCAACGTTTGAGCCAGACGGGATCACCTCGGGGAGCCAGTCAACATTCACTCCAACGCGATCGCACAACTCGGCCGACCATCGCCAACTTTGCACATCAAAGAGCCCGCTCATCGCGGCGATGCTTGCATCGGTGGCGTGCGCGCCGGTGAGCCAGCGCGTGAAGTAGTCGCCGAGGAAGCAGATTCGCCGGACCCTCTTCCAGAGGGAAGCGTTGTGGTCGGCGAGGAATCGAAACTTGGCCGGGCTGAATTGATGGGTGAGATGTCCGATGCCGGTGATTTGCCCGGGGCGCATCTCGGATGTCCACTGGTCAAGCCACGGCTGAAGTTCGATCGCTCGGGCGTCATCCCAAACGATCAGCGGGGTCAGAGGTTCGTCATTGGCGTCGAGGAGGATGAAGGTGTTGGCTTGCGTGCAAAAGGAGACCACACGGACATCGGCCAAGCCATCCGGTGATTGGCTTGCGAGAGATCGAACCATGTCGATGACGATTTGCTTGAATCGTCGCGGGTCTATTTCGCTGCGCGGGCCGACGCGCGTGATGGGCGTTGGTTCACGCCGCACATGAAGGATCGTCCCGGCGGCGTCCACGAGGGCGGCCTTGAAGTAGGAGGTTCCGAAATCGAATGCCAACACGCGCTCAGGCATGAGCGGATTCCTTCAGCTTGTGAAGCAGCTCCAATGTTGAGCGAACCATCGTGTCGCCGGCCTCCGGATTTTTCAGCAGCGAGTTGCCCGCTTCATACCATTGGTTCGCCGCCGCTTGCGCGGTCACCGCGTATCCCTGAAGCTCGCCATTGGCGAGTGTGATGATCGACGCTGCGGGGAATTGTGTCCGCACTTTGAGTGCGAATTCCACGAAGAACTCGCCCGGCCAGGCGATGAAAACGTGCGATCCGACGACCAGCGCTTGAATCTCGGCCGGCAGGCTGGCGCGAAGCGCGTCGTCAAGCCGTCCCTCGGACGCGGCGCGGGCGATGGCGAGCGTTTCCTGTGCGCCAAACCAGTCACACTCGGCGGTGCGGACCTCGGTTCGCGGCGCGGCCGATGTGATCAATTGATCCAGCCGGGCGCGGGCGGCGTGGACGCGCTCCTGCGCGGCTTGCAACGGCGGAGCTTCCCGGCGGGGCAAATTCACGAGTCGCCGAGCGGATTGCAGAGGCAGGTCCGTCGAATAGGTTGCATCCTTCATCGCGCGTTCGACGCCCGCCCCCAGCAGATGTCCCAGGCGCGATGCTTCCGAAAAAGTATTGCCTTGCGTCACATGGCGCGGGCTTTGATCGCCCGAGGCCCCGGTATGGTAAATGACGGGGCACGATTCTCCCACGAGGCGCTCTTGCAGATATCGCCTGGCGAAGCCGGGGAAGTCGGCGCTGATGAGTGTGGAGTCCTCATGCAACACGGTGGGGTGCATGGCGCAGATCAGCATGAGGCCAATCGCCCGTCCGCCGCCGGCTTCGCGCGCCATGAGCACGGGCACGCTTAAATCGCCGGGACCGTGCGGATCATGCCGGCAGGTGCCGATGCCGGTCGCGTCGGCGAGGGCAAACCCCACCTCGGCCGGACGGCGCTCGCGCCACGCTTGAACACCGGCCGCGACCAGTCCATCTTCCAGAAGGGACAGATACTCGCCGTCCACGGGTGGGACGACCGGATCGGTTTCGTTGCTGAGATACTGAACCGTCACCGGGCCGGAATGGGTGTGCGTCGCGGAGATGCAGATCGTCTCCTCCCGCAAACCGGTGGCCTGCGCGATGCGGGCACGGACGCGCTGGGTGATGGCCTTGTTCACAAAGATCACATCAGCCGCGATAAAAGCGCACGATTGAGCGCCCGATTCCAGCACGAGCGCTGCTGCCAGCAACGGGTCATGCACGCCGGTGCTGGTGCGGGGGACGTGGGGGTATCCATATAAAAAGCATGGTTTGGATGGCGTCACGTCCACCGTCGCCGCGCCCGCCTTCAACGTTGATGCCATGGGAATCCTCTTGCCAAGACCAACTTTGTGCAGTATAAACAATATCGAACATAAAACAACATCAATTTGAACAATGCAAACAGCGCGTCACCGAAAAATCGAACGATTCCTCCGCAAGCGCGGCGAATGCTCCGTGGAGTTCCTGGCCGACCAGTTGCAGGTGAGCGATATGACCGTCCGCCGGGATTTGCGGCAGTTGGCGGACGAAGGGAAGGTCATTCGCACGCACGGCGGCGCGGCGCCGGCCGAGCAGGTGCTCTTCGAGTTCCAATTCCTTCGCCGCGCCGAACACAATCGGGACGCCAAGGCGCGGATCGGCGCGCGGGCGGCGAATCTGATCGAGGATGGGCAATCGATTCTGCTCGATTCGGGCACGACGACCCTGTCGTTGGCGCGGAACATCCGCACTCGTCGGCGGCTGGTCGTCATCACCACATCCCTTCCAATCGCCGCCGCGCTGCAACCGGCGGCGGGCGTGGAAACGATCCTGCTCGGCGGCGTCGTCCGTCGGGATGCGCCTGACCTGGAGGGATCGCTCACCGAATCCAACCTGGAGGCGTTTCACGCGGACCTGGCGTTCATCGGCGCCGATGGCGTGATGCTTGATGGCGAAGTCTACAACGCCTCGCTTGGGGTGGGACGGATGCTCGGGAAGATGGCGTCGCGCGCGGGGAGCGTGTACGTCGTCGCCGACAGTTCCAAGATTGGCCGGGCGGCGCTGTGCCGCTTCGGCAACGTGCGGCAGTGGCAGGGGTTGATCACCGATGATGGGATTTCCGAGGCGCAGCGCGATGCTTTGGAGCAGGCGGGCGTTCAGGTGATTGTCGGCGGGACGGATGAGAATGCGACTTCCGATGCGGTGTCAACCAACGTCTCCAGCGAGGCGCGGCAATGATCGCAACGACACGAATTGACGGCGCGCGCGTGCTTCTGGGAGACGGCCGGATCGGTCCCGCGTCGGTGGTCTTCAACAATCGGATTGAGCGGATCATCGACGACACGTCATCCGCGCCTTGTGAGACAAAGACTGATCGGATTGAGCGGGCCAATGGCGCGCTGCTGACCCCCGGCTTGATCGACCTTCACGCGCACGGAATCGGAACCCACTTGTTCGAAAGCGGCCCGGCGGACTTGCTCGCGGGCCTGGCGATGCTGCCGCGATTCGGCGTGACCACCGTGCTGCCCACGTTGTATCGGGTGATGCGGCCGGAATCATTTCCGCTCCTTGAACAATTGGCCGGGACGCTTGAGGGCGCGCCGGGCGCCCGCGCGCCGGGGTTTCATCTGGAGGGACCGTTCCTGGCGATCACCGGGGCGGGCGCGCTGACACAACCTGCGGATGTGAAGTTCCTCGATGAACTCCTCTCGGCGTGTCGGCACAAGGTGGCGGCGATGTCGATCAGCCCGGAACTCCCCGGCATCATCCCGGTGATCGAGCGGCTGCGCGAGTGCGGCATCGTTCCATTTGTGACCCATACGCGCGCCTCGGCAAAACAAACGCAAGAGGCCATCGACGCGGGGGCGCGCCACGCGACCCACTTTTATGATGTCTTCCCCCTGCCTGATGAACGCGAGCCGGGCGTGCGCCCCGTCGGCGCGGTGGAAGTCTTTCTCGCCGACCCTCGCGCGACGGTGGACTTCATCTGCGATGGCGTCCATGTCGATCCCGTCGCGATTCGCGCCGCACTGGCGGCCAAAGGTGTTGGGGGCGTCGTCGCGATCACCGATTCCAACATCGGCGCCGGCGCGCTGGGCGGCGAATACCCGACGCCGTGGGGTTTTCGCGTGCGCGTCGCGGCCAACGATGCCGCCCGCATCGTGGATGCGGATCATCCGCACCACGGCCAACTCGCCGGAAGCAGCCTGACGCTCAACAAGGCGGTGGCAAACCTGCACGAGTGGTTAAAGATTGAGCCGGAGGCGATCTGGGCGATGGCCAGCGCCAATCCCGCGCGGGTTCTGGAATGTGATGATCTGGGCGCGATCAAACCAGGCGCGCGGGCCGACCTCGTGCTGTGGGGAGACGACTTTTCCCCGCTGCGCACATGGGTCAATGGCGAACTGGTGTTTGACCGCGCGTCAACTTCAACAGGATGAGCACAATGAGCACGTTTACCTTTCATCCCTCCAAATGGGTTCCGTTCACCGACGAGGCGGCCATCGAGCGCTGCCGCCGCATCACGCGTGAGCAAATCGACAAGCACCCCAACCCGGATTTCAAGATTCGCGTGGTTCCCGACGCCGATGTGGAGTTCATCTGGGCGACGGACATGTTCAGCCGGATCAAGGCGGCCGCCGATGCGCAGCGCCCGCTTGTGATGATCCTCCCCAACCCCTGCCCGACGTATCGTCATGTGGCGCGATTGATCAATGCCCTGCGGGTGGACTGCACGCGGCTGCATTTGTTTGCGATGGATGAATATGCCGATCAGGACGGTCGCATCGCGCCGCCGAGTTGGGAATACGGATTCACGTATGCGATGCGGCACTATTTCCGGGATCGGATTGATCCGGCGTTGCGCCCGCCGGAAAGCCGCGTCGTGGGATTCACGAATGAAAACATTGGGCATTACAGCAAACTGATCGCCGACGCCGGCGGGGCCGACATCTGCTACAGCGGGCCGGGATGGACGGGGCACCTGGCGTTCATCGAGCCCGATGCGCCGGAGTTTGATGCGCCGTTGGAGGAGTGGAAACAAATGGGGGCGCGGCTGGTGACGCTCAGCCCGTTCACGCTGGCGCAAAACTCCTTGCACGGCAGCTTCGGCATGAGCGGCGACCTGGCGGCCGTCCCGCCGCGGGCGGCTACCATCCGGCCGGCCGATGTGATCGCGGTCGGTAGCTATCTCGCCGGCATCGTGCCGCTGCTCGGGCTCGCGCTGGTCGATCTCGGCGTGATCGGGCGCGGGCGCGATCACCATGCGCGGATGGGTCTGCATGCCGCGCTGGTCGGGCTGTTTCTCATCGTCGGCCATGTCGCGATGATTTTCGGCATGCTCGATCCGACGGTGCTGGGCGCGGCCGCCGGCGGCCATAGCGGGCATTGAGGCGCCGCGCGCCGCGCTGCCTATCCCGCCAAACAAAAGCCCCGGCCTGAAGGCCGGGGCTGATTTTCGCGCC
>CAYTAP010000039.1:0-29062 GCA_964435775.1 uncultured Tepidisphaeraceae bacterium | reverse complement strand
CTACCTCCAACGACCTGAGCAATACACGCTTGCACAGGGCCTGCAGGTGTTTCAATCACAACATGGCGGAACGCCGTGGCATCTGCTCATGGCGGCGTCGGTGCTCGTCATCCTGCCGATCCTGCTCTTGTTTTTCCTATTCCAACGGACACTGATCCAGGGGATCGCCACAACGGGGATGAAGGGGTGAGGGGGAGCAAGAGAAGGATGAGGGATGAGGGATGAAGGATGAATAAAGGGCGGCAGGCAAGCCGCACTTCATGGGCGGCGCGCTTGAGTCTCGCGGGTGCGGGATTAGAATCACAACCAACATGATTGAACTGGGCGTAAATATCGATCACATCGCGACATTGCGGCAGGCGCGGCGGACGTATGAACCGAGTCCGGTGTGGGCGGCGGTGGAGGCCGAACTCGGCGGCGCCGATGGAATCACCGTTCATCTACGGGAGGATCGCCGCCACATCTGCGACAGCGATGTGAAGACACTGCGCGAGACGGTGCAGTGCAAGCTCAATTTGGAAATGAGCCTGGCTGCGGAGATCGTCGAGATCGCACTAAAGACCAAACCCGATCAGGCGACGCTCGTCCCCGAGCGGCGGCAGGAAGTGACCACCGAGGGGGGGCTTGATCTGTCGCACCAGAGCGACCGCGTGGCGGATGCGGTCAAGCGATTGAAAGGCGTCGGCGTATATGTTTCCGCATTCATCGACCCGGACCCTAAGCAGATCGAGTTGGCCCATCAATGCGGCTTCGACGCCATCGAACTTCATACCGGCGAATATGCCAATGCCTCAGGCGCCGATGCCCAGGTGCAACTGGACCGGCTCATTCGCGCGGGGAAATTGACCCACGATCGTGGATTGCGGCTCCATGCCGGGCATGGTCTCAACTACCGCAACGTGATGCCCGTGGCGCGGATCGCCGAGATGCGGGAATTGAACATCGGGCATGCGATCATCTCCCGAGCGGTGTTCGTGGGCCTGCGCGCGGCGGTACGGGAGATGAAGGCGCTGTTGAAGGGATCGTAAGTGTTGTCCGTGGTCAGTGGTCCGTGGTCAGTTGTCGGTTGCTTGATGTTTGATGCCGCGTTGTTGATGAATGCTGATTAAGAGAAAGGTTTTCATGTTTTCCGGTGCGATGACCGCCATGGTGACGCCATTTCGAGATGGCGCGATTGATGAGGCTCGTCTCCGCGAGCAGGTGGAATTTCAGATCAACCAGGGGATTGACGGGCTTGTTCCGGTGGGTACGACCGGTGAATCGCCGACCCTGAGCTTCGCCGAGCATGAGCTGATGATCACGCGGACCGTCGAGCTGGCCGCCGGTCGCGTGCCAGTCATCGTCGGCACGGGCGCGAACTCAACGAGCGAGGCGAAGGCGCTGCACGCGTTCGCCAAAAAAGCGGGCGCGACGGCCGGATTGTCGGTCAATCCGTATTACAACAGGCCGTCCCAAGAGGGGCTGTATCACCACTTCATGACCCTCGCCGACGCGGTGGACCTGCCGATCATGCTGTACAACATTCCCAGCCGAACGGGGATCACGATGGCGCCCGCGCGGCTGAACAAGCATCCGAACATCGTGGCGATCAAGGAGGCAACCGGATCAATGGACATCGCCAGCGAGATTCGCGCCCTGTGCGACATCACGATCCTCAGCGGCGACGATTCGCTCACGCTCCCCCTCATGGCGATCGGCGCGGCGGGCGTGGTGTCTGTGGTGTCGAATCTCCTTCCCGCAGAGGTGGTGAAAATGACCCACTTGGCGCTGAAGAATGATTTTCACACCGCATCGGCCAGTCATTGCAAGCTGTTCAAATTGATCCGCACGCTCTTTCTCGATGGAAATCCGGTGGGGATCAAGCACGCCCTGAAAATGGCTGGCAAGGACAGCGGCGAGCTGCGCCTTCCCCTGTGGGAGGCGAGCGATGGGACGAAGGCCGCCATTGAAGAGGCGATGACCCTGGCCGGAGCGCCCTTTGCCGTCTGATTCGACATTCCTGTGCGTTCCCATTTTTGTGAGTGATCTCGCCGCCGCGCGCCGCGACATCGCCACAGCCGCCGAGGCGGGCGCGGATTTTGTTGAATTGCGGATCGACAGGTTCACCGATTCGGCGTTGGTCGCATCACTGGTCAATGAATCCATCCTGCCCGCGATCGCAACCTGCCGCCCGGAATGGGAAGGCGGACACTCGGACGCCACCGATGAGGCGCGCCTCGACGCGCTCCGTGCGGCGGCAGCATCCCCCAATGCGCGGTATATCGATCTTGAGCTTGTCACATTGCAGCGAACGGCCGACACGTCGATTCCGCCATCGAAGCTGATCGCCAGCAGCCACCACTTCGCCGGTCGGCCGGACAAACTGAACAACCTGATGCTGGAATTGAACGCAGCCCCGGCCGCGATCAGCAAGATCGTCTGGACCGCCCGCAGCATCCGCGACAACCTTGAAGCATTCGAGTTGCTCCGCCATCGCGCCAAACCGACGATCGCCCTGTGCATGGGGGAGGCGGGGCTGATCTCCCGCGTTCTCGCCAAAAAGTTCGGCGCGTTTCTCACCTTCGCCTCCCTGACGGATGACGCCCGCACCGCGCCGGGGCAGGTGCCCATCGAGCGGATGAAGCGGCTGTATCGCTGGGATGCGCTTGGCGCATCGACGAGAGTCTATGGCGTGGTCGCGTCGCCGGTTGCGCATTCAATGTCCCCGGCAATTCACAACGCCGCATTCGACGCGACCGGGCATGACGGGGTTTATCTCCCCCTGCTCGTGGAGGCCGGGTATGAGTCGTTCAAGGCGTTCATGGAGACATTCCTCCATGCGTCCGGCCTTGATTTATCCGGCTTGTCCATCACTCTGCCGCACAAGGAAAACGCTCTGCGTTACCTGAAGGAAAAAAAAGCGGCGGTGGATGACCTTGCGATGCGAATCGGGGCGGTCAACACGATTCTCATCCACCGCGACACCGAAAGGATTGAGCTGAGGGGTTTGAACACCGATTACGCCGCGATCGTCGATTCCATCGTCGCCGCCCTCCACATCAACGCCGTTGAGCTCAAGCAATACCGCGTTGCGGTTCTCGGCGCGGGAGGAACCGGACGCACGGCCGTCGCGGCGCTGGCGCATTACGGCGCACAGGTCACCATTTATAATCGCAACACCGCTCGGGCGCAGGCGCTGGCCGATGAGTTCAACGGCCACAGCGGCGCCGTGTCGGCCGCTTCGCTCGATCAGATCGGAAACGCTGCCGCCGACATCTATCTCAACACGACATCCGTGGGCATGCACCCCAACGTCGACGCCAGCCCCGCCGATGGCGCGACCAACCTGTTTTCGCCAGACACATTGGTTTTTGACGCGGTGTACAATCCCCAGGACACCCTGCTTCTTCGCCAGGCAAGGGCGGCCGGCGCAACGACCGTCGGCGGCGTCGAAATGTTCCTCCGTCAGGCGGCCGGACAATTTGAAGCCTGGACAAGCCTCCCCGCGCCGCTGCAAGTCATGCGAAAAGTGATCGAAGCACGATTGGGTTGAGCGAATGAGCATTTGAGCGCGACAATCGCCTCGGCATCCATCGCTTCGCCGAGCCGGCGCATCCCTGCTAGAATGCCGACATGGAGAACGCAGAAAACTATGTCCTGAAGCTCGGCCAATCGGCTCGGAACGCATCCATGCGGCTGGCAACCCTGTCCGGCGACGTGAAGAACGCCATCCTTCGCCGCATCGCGTCGGCGCTGCGGGAGCAGCGTGCGGCGATCCTGGCCGCCAACGCACTGGACATCAAGGCGGCCAATGATGCGGGACTCGCGCCGGCGCTGGTGGCGCGCCTTCAACTCAATGACAAGCGCGTCGAATCGATGGCGACCGGCGTCGAACAGATCGCCGGGCAGGTCGATCCGGTCGGGCAAACCCTCGAAGGGTATGTCCGCCCCAATGGATTGCGGATTGAAAAGCGCCGATGTCCGTTGGGCGTGGTCCTGTTCTTTTATGAGTCCCGCCCCAATGTCACCTCCGACGCCGCGTCGCTGTGCCTCAAGAGCGGCAATGCCGTGATTCTGCGCGGCGGCAAGGAGGCGTTTCACTCCAACAAGGCGATCACCGAGGTCATCCACGCGGCCATTGACGAAACGCATCCCGAATTGGCCGGGGCGGTTCAGTTGGTGCAATCGACCGACCGGGCGCTGGTCGCCCCCCTGCTCAAGCTCGACCAATACATCGATCTGGTCATCCCGCGCGGCGGGGAATCGCTCATCCGCGCGGTCGTCCGCGACTCAACCATTCCCGTCCTCAAGCATTTCACCGGCAACTGCCACATATACATTGATGCGGCCACCGGTGGCATGGAGCCGGACATCATCAACATCTGCGTCAACGCCAAAACGAGCTACCCCGGCGGCGCGGTCTGCAACGCCGTCGAAAAGCTCCTGTTTCATAAGGACATCGCGGCCAAGCTGCTCCCGCGCGTCTGTCAGGCGCTGGAAGCGAAGGGCGTCAGCATCCGCGGCGACGAACGCGCCCGCGCGCTGTATCCCGCCGCCACAGCGGCCACGGAAGAGGATTGGGGGACGGAGTATCTGGCGTACACCCTCGCGGTGAAAGTGGTCGATTCGCTGGAGGATGCGGTCGCCCACATCAACCGCCACGGCAGCCGTCATACGGACGCCATTTTGAGCAATGACACCCGCGCGATCGACCGGTTCATCCAAACCGTCGATACCGCATCGGTTATGGTCAACACGAGCACGCGCTTCGCCGACGGCGGCGAGTATGGTCTGGGCGCGGAGATCGGCATCTCCACCGACAAGCTCCACGCCCGCGGACCAATGGGCGCAACCGACCTCACCACCTACAAGTGGATTGTCACCGGCCATGGCCAGGTGCGGACATGAGCGAGGACACGCCGCTAAACGAGTTCACCTGCCCGAACTGCGGCGAGGCCATTCATGCCCCCGCCGCCGACGGCGAGCAACTGCTTATCTGCCCGCACTGCGACAGCGAGATGACCATCCCCGACCCCGCTCAAGCGACCCAGGGAGTTGAACAAGCAACTGGTGAGAACCCAATCGACAACGAAGCGCCGTGGGTCGTGGTGGAGGACGATGACGACGCCGACGCCGACGCGCCGGAGGAACCGGCCGACCCGCAGGAAGATGAACTTGATGGCCTGCGCATCCGTCAATACGCGGCATCGCGCCGCGCCATTTATCGAAGCCGATCCTATGCGTTGATCGCCGCGCTGGTGTGTCTCGTCGCGGCGGTGCAGCTTGTCTTCAACGCGATCGGACGATTCCACGGCACCACACCCGGCATCCGGCCATACGCGTATCTCTGCTTCGCCCTCGCAGGCTTCCTGGCGTTCATTTATTTCCTACGGCGTATGCTCGAACTCAACCGGGAAGTGCGCGGGATGCATCCCCACGAGCCGACAAATCCCAACCCCGACTTCACACCCCTCAGCGATGGCAGCCAGCGGTGGAAACGCCTCGACGACATTCAGTGAGTTAACGCTGCGCAACATCCGCCCCCACTGCGCGGCCCGCAACGCGAAGATCAACCCTGCGCCGGTTCAACAATCGCCGACATCGCCCCAGCGCTGCCCGCGATCATACGATCCGCGCCAAAGCCCCTGATCTGATCCCGCTTGAGTTCCGCAGCCTCCAGGTGCGTCGTGTATACGATCACCCGACCCGTCCGATCCACCTCGTCGGCCATCTTGAACGCCCGCTGCGCGGAATACCCGAACAACCGGCCGAGCATTTCGATGACGTACGAATACGAATGATCGTCGTCATCCAGCAGGATGACATTGTAAGGCGGCAACGTCTTTGGCTTGGATTGCGGCGCAGTGCGCGTGGATGATCTTGGTTTGACCGCCATCTCCTCGACCACCGCCGCCGACGTTTCATTATGCTTTTCCATGACGCTGCCTCCCACCCTCTCCTGGCCAATTGCGTGCGATACCTCATCCATCACACCACATGGATCATCAGAAAGCAACGCTTAATTTTTAATCCGCGCCAAGGCGAAATGGGTTCGAGCGGCCTGTCGTCGAATATAAATATCCATCGGCTTGTCCGCCCAACTGATCCGCGGCTGATAACGCGAGTGCCACACCGGATCCGGCAGCAGTCGGTAGGTCAGCCCGCTTCGCGCCCGACTGGCGGGCTCATCGGATGCGTGAACGAGCACATCCGGCAGCAACTCATCACTCCTCAACGCGCCGTCACGGGGCAGGAGATACAGCTTCCATTCAAACAAATTGACCGGCGGCAGGCTGTACGGCGCGGGTTCCGCCCACAAGCCCATGGTGCCACTGTCATCGGCGGCGAGGTTGCTCAGCAGTTCAGCCTGCGCCAACCGCCCGGGATGATCCGACGCATCGCGGACAAATCCGCGAAGGTAGAGGCCGCCAAAGAATGCCGTCGAACCCAGCAGCAGCGTCATGACCAACGCGCGCTCCAACACCTTGCCCATGAGCCGGTCCACCGCGACCACGGTAAAGATCAGCAGCGCGATGTCGGGGAGAAGCCCGAAACGTCCGAACTCACCAGGCTTTCCCGCTCCCAGCGCCACCATCGCTCCAATCACCACCAATGCCGGCGCGCCAAGCAACCAGTGGTTTTTGAGCGATGCCGCGACCGTTGCCAGTTCGCCGACAACACCACGATCTTTCCTGCGACCGGAGAGAAACAGCGCCCCCACCGCCACGATTCCCGCAATCGCCAATGGTCGTGATGCGCCTTCGCCAATCAGATCGATGGTCGTCGTCACGCCGCTGATGATCCGCGAAGGACCGGCCACCGGATACATCGCGGTCGATGTGCCCAGATTCGAGAAGAGCAACGGGCGATTGACCAACGCGTTGATGATCACAAATGGATTGGTGATCGCGTAAACACACAGTGCGATCAGGATCGCGCCCACGGCCGTGCGAAGGCGCGCTGACCATGACAGGGGTCTGAGCAGCACCATCACCGGCAGGATGATGAAACCCAGCAGCGATGACAATACCATCGCCAGCGCTGCGCCACATAGAATGGATGTGACAAGAAGCGACCGCCAGGCGCCGCGCCGAACATACCACCCCGCGGCCACAACCGTCCAAATGAGCAATACCGCCCCGCCCAGATGCGGTTTGGCTTCATGCGCCATGTTCATGACCACCGGCATGACGACAAACCCCGCCGCCCCGAGGGATGCAAGAAGTCCCCGCACACCCCACTGCCGAAGCAGCACAAACACCGCAACAATGCCGGCGAGCCCCCACATCGCCGAGTACGCCCGCGCCACCACATAAAACCGCCCGAACAGTTCCGGGTGATCCAGATAAAACGCCGGATCGGGATTGAGCGTGATGTATCGCACCGGCGGAAGCGAGGCGATCTTCAGAAGCGCCCCGACCGGATAAATCCAAAGCCCGCCATATTGATACACGCGCGGATCGCCGTGATGCGCTCTCATCGTCGCCAGGCTCTTGAGCGTGATCCATTCATCGGGCTGATAGGAATAAAGTCGATAGCGCCGGATGATTTCGGCGCGCTGCCGGTCGGTTTGATTCAGCCGGACCAGGTGCGTGCGATCCAGAATCGGATTGGCATCGACATCCGCCCCGCGGGTGGCATCGCCGCCCCAGTTCCCCGCCAACTCCATGATCTTCTGACCGCTCCAGGGCGTGCGGTCCCCAAATAAATAGGGATCCACCGCGCGCGACGGCAGGCCCCAATCGATCCCCCAGAAAAAGAGAACACACCCCAACAGCAGCGGAGGCAGGATCGGCCAAGCTGTTCGGAAAAGCTTCATCATCCCTGCTTCGGTGGCATCACGCGCCATCAACCGATACGATTCCCCACATGGAAATGGTGGCCGAAGTTCGTAATTTGAGCAAGATTTACCGCAAGCCGGGCACGAATATCGAGGTCCACGCGCTGCGCGATCTCACGCTCTCCTTCGTCAAGGGAGAGTTCACCGCGATCATGGGCGCGTCGGGGTCGGGCAAATCGACGCTCATGAATATCCTCGGTTGCCTCGATCAACCCACCCATGGCCAATACATCCTCGGCGGACAGGATATCAGTGAACTGGAGGATGACGATCTGTCCGAAATCCGCAGCCGACGCATTGGATTCATTTTTCAGAACTTCAACCTCATTCAGCAACTGACGGTGCTTGAGAACCTTGAAGTGCCCATGTTTTACCTGGGTATTCCGCCGCACGAGCGCCGACGCCGCGCCGAGGAACTAGCGACCCGCGTGGGGCTGGGGGAACGCCTCGATCACCGCCCGATGCAACTGTCCGGCGGGCAGCAGCAGCGCGTCTGCATCGCCCGCGCGATGATGAATGATCCCCTCATCCTGATGGCCGACGAACCGACCGGCGCCCTCGACAGCAAAACCGGTCAGCAGATTCTCGCGCTCTTCGATGAAATCGTCGCCGACGGACGCACCGTGCTCATGGTGACGCACGATCCGACCGTCGCCCATCGCTGCCATCGCGTCATCTCGCTGCACGATGGCCAGGTCGTCAACGATGATCGCAACGCACATCACAAAGTCGCCACCGAAGCCGGGCAGCTCGCGCCCGCCCAACAGTAATCGCGTTGCCATCATTCCTTGGTTGGCACGATCCGAAGCGGATGATCCATCGCCTGGCAGACGACGCCAAGCGCATCAAGCCGCGAGGCGTACGCCACATCCTCGCCAAGCCCCGCATTCACCACGTTCCGCCCGCCTTGCGAATCGAGCAGCGCCTCATGCAGGCGGTCGCGCGACGCCTGAAAAAGTCTCCGCGCGATTCGTCCCCGATCCGATGCAATCGTCACATTCGCGCCCCCGGCCAGCTCGTCGAGCACCGCGCCGGCGCCCAACACGTCCTCCATCGCCATTTGTCCATTCGTCCCGGCGCACAGCAGCGTCACATCCATCCCCAGCTTCGCCAGATGTTGCGCGGTTGCCCGCGCGTTCACCAACGCCCCCGCGAACAAAACCTGCGCATCTCTCGCGGCGACCAGCGCCCGCGTACCGTTGGTCGTGCTCATGAAAACGGTGCGGCCGGCATGTGAATCCGGTGAGAATCCGCCGGGACTGTTGCCCAGATGAAATCCCTCCGGCCGAAGGCAGCGCTCTTCGCCGCAGAGGATGTGCCCCTCGCCAAACGCCCTGGCCGCATCCCGAACCGCGGCAATCGAATCGAAGACCTGGATCTCCCCCACTCCCGCCGCAATCGCCGCCGCCATGGTCGTCGTGGCGCGGAGCACATCGAACACCACAACGGCCCGGTCCGTCAGATCACTCGCCGCCAAATGATTCGGAAGAAAGACAACATCGACTTTCATCGCTACAGTCTCCTGACCTGCATTCATTTTCATCCCCGGCCAAAGCCGCGCCCAGCGTAGTGGCGACCGGGCCTACCCGTAAAGGAACCCCATGACCCAACGCCTGTGCGTCATCGATTGTCCCGGACTCAGCCATGATCTTTTGAACGCCGTGCCATCCCAATCCTCCCTGGGACGCTGGCTCGCGCGGCAGCGCATCGTATCGCTGACACCCACGTTCCCCGCCGTCACGTCGAGCGTGCAGGCGTCGCTCACCACAGGAGTCGATCCAAGCGTCCACGGCATCATCGCCAATGGCATCGCGACGTTCCGATCGCCGGAGGATCAGGCGCTCGTCGACACGGCCAACTTCGCCGATTATCGCCGGGATGTGAGCTTCTGGGAGCAGTCCAACCAATTCCTGATGACGCCGCGTTTCTGGCAGGATCACACAGGCCGGGCGAAAATCAAAACCGCTCTGCTCTTTTTCCAGAACTCGATGCCCGGTTTTCACGGATCTCCCAAACCGGCCGCCGATATCGTCATCACTCCCAAGCCGGATCATGGTCCCGACGGCAAGCTCACGAGTTTATGCTGGTCGAATCCGCCGTCTCTCGTCCCGGAACTCTTCAAGGAACTAGGACCGTTTCCATTGATGAATTACTGGGGGCCGCTGGCCGGCCTTCCCGCCAGCCAGTGGATCGCCCGCGCCGCGGCGCGGGTCTGGCAATCGCAGAAGCCCGACCTGCAACTGACCTATATCCCGCATCTGGATTACGACCTGCAACGCTTCGGCCCGTCCTCTCCGCAAGCTCGCCAGGCGGTCATTGACCTGTCGGCCGCCATCGAGCCACTCGTCGATGCAATTCTTGCAGATGCCGGACAGCTCGTCTTATTAAGCGAATACGCGATGCACGATGTGACGCACTTCGCCCAGCCCAATCGCCTGCTGGCCGACGCGGGCTTGCTCACCACCCGCGCGTCGGAAGATGGACATCTTGTCGATTATCGCGCATCGGCCGCGTTTGCGATGGTGGACCACCAGATCGCGCACATCTACACGCGCAATGCCAAAGCCACGGAGGACGCCACTCGCATACTGAAGGCCATTGACGGCGTGACCATCCTCTCCGCCGATGATTTGAAGAAAATGGGGTTGGCGCATCGCCGAAGTGGCGACCTCGCGCTCATCGCGCCCGAAAATGGATGGTTCGATTATCGGTGGTGGGCTCGGCCGGGCGATGCGCCTTCATTTGCAAAAACCGTCGATATCCACCGCAAGCCCGGCTACGACGCGGCCGAGCTCTTTTTCGATCCCTCCACCAAAGGCGTCAGTCAAAATCCCGCGCTCGTTCATGGAAGCCATGGACGCGTGAGTGATTCCGGTGCCAATCGACCCATCCTGGCTGGCCCCTGGCCATCAACCACCCCCGCCGCCGTGCAAGCGACGAATGTCGCCGCGATGCTCTTGAAACTGCTCCATCCAACAATCTGAGCGGCGCTGTTCACGCTCAAATGACCCAATTGGCGGGACTCAAATACGAAAGCGAGGGTCGGATTCGCATCCGACCCTCGCGGTGGAGGTTCTCAGGCTCCTGAATGGACACTTTTAGGCAAGCAGGCTGCGAAGCTTCTTGCGTGAGCCGATCAGCGCCAGACCGGCCAGGCCGCTCAATCCGCTCCAAGCCGCCGCCGGAAGGGGAATCGCCGCCAGAGGTTGTTCCTTCAGCGAGAAGACCGCTTCGTTGCAGTACGCGCCCTTGTTGGTGTCGATCACCAGGTTGCCGCCGGCGGCGCCGGGGAACCAGGTGTTCGCGCCAATCGGTGAGGACGGGACAACGCCACCGCCAACCGTGAAGATCGAATTGTTCAGCGAGAAGTCATGCGTCGTGAACGGATCGATGCTGAACCCATTGCCCGGAGGGCTGATGTCGCTCAGGATCGGATCAAAATGCACGCTGCCGTCGCTGGGCAGAAGAGTCATCCGGAAGCCGGTCCAATCCTGGCCGGTCCGGTTGGTCACCACTTCGTCATTGATCACGATGTACTGCGCCGCATTCGCGGAAGTCTGTTGGAAGGTGATCACGACCGGATCGATGAACGCGCCCGATTCGTTCACGTCCGATTCATAAAACGTCACATGCTTTTCGATGAAGACCGAATCGCAGGTTTCGCCGTCCACGTTCAGACCCAGCCGACCGTCATCGCTGCTGTGCCAGCTTGCCGTCCAACCGGAATTACCCAGGGCCAGAGAACCCGCCTGAGCGCCGTTGACGGCAACCAGGCCCGACAAACCCGCCAGCACGGCCAGCGAGAGTTTCTTCGAAATCCCGAACATCTGAAACCTCCTTGTCCGCCTTCCAAAGGACGGAACTTGAATGAGTCTCACCACGCCGGGTGAATCGCGTACGACCAGCACATCGCGGCCGCTACCCACAATTCCCGGCATTTATTTTCGCAAGAGGCAACTGTATCGGCCGGTGAATCCGATACCCTCTGCATCGCGCCGGTGGTTGACTTTCGTCATCCCTGCGACGCGTGAAATGTACCCCCATCAATGGACGCGTGCGGGCAAAACAAGGGGGAAGTTCACGAATTACAAGGTGATCGCGCTCGGTTTGTACCGCCTGCGCGGACGTTGACGGCTCGCTGACACTTTGCCGCCTCCCTTCCCAACGCCCGCGGGCGCGGACTTACCCGGAAGGCGATGAAAGCGCTAGCCTGCCCCGATTCAAAATACGACATGATTTCGATATTTTGCCGGGTCCGTCGGCATATCCGGCGTATTTCACCCCCCTACCCATTCGCCCATCCCGTCAAGGGCAACTGCGTCGTTTCGGCGGATTGACGACGGTGGGGTCGATCCCCACTATTGGCGCCATGCCGCGTCCGCCAGAGCCCACGCCGTTTGATTTTGCCTCCGGGCGAGTCATCGCCGGGAAATATGTCATTGATCGTCCACTGGGACATGGTTCGGAGGCCGAGGTGTACGCGATCGTGGAACGCTCCACCGGCATCCGTCGGGCGGCAAAGTTCTACTACCCCCAGCGCGACCCACGGGGCAAAGCGGCCATCGCCTACGCCCGCAAGCTCGATGCGCTCCGCCACTGCCCGATCCTCATGCAATATCACCACCAGGAAGTGGCGACGGTACGCCGCAATAAAGTGACCGTCGTCATCAGCGATCTGGTTGAAGGAGTGAAGCTGAGCGAATTCCTGGCCTCCCAGCCGGGAAAGCGGCTCTCCACCTTTGAAGCGCTCAATGTGCTTTATATTCTGGCCAAGGGGATCGCGCCGATCCACGCCCGCGGCGAATACCACGGCGATATTCATGACGGCAACATCATGATCCGCCGCCAGGGCGTCGGTTTCGACATCAAGCTGCTCGACTTTTTCGACCTCGGCCGACCGACCAAAGCCAAAGTCCGCAAGGATGTGCTCAACCTCATCCAGGTGTTCCACGCCACCCTCGGCGGCGCCCCCCGCTACGCCAGGCAGCCCCGCGTGGTGAAGGGAATCATCCGGGGATTAAAGGACTCCCTGATCCTGGAACGCTTTAAAAGCGCGGGCGACATCCAGCGCCATCTTGAGGCGTTGGAGTGGGACTAGCGCCCAACCCGCGCCGCCAAAGATGGATTGATCCGCGCGCCAACACCAGTGCGGCGGTGTTTTCTTCGTGTTGATTCGTGTCCATTCGCGGACAAAATCCGACAACGCCTTGCCTACCGGAACCGCCGGACCATCAAAACTCCCAACCCACTCCCAGGATATACCGCACATCATTCTTCTGCGATCCCGGAGCGGGGGTGGCATCGAAGCGCCACTCGATCTTCGCCTCGGAAAACATCCGTGCGGTGAGGTTGGCGCGAACACCCGCGTCGGCGTTGATGTTGAAGTCGGAAATATTGTCGAGGCTGGGGAGATATTCCAGGTTGTGGAACAGGAGCACCTGGTCATTGAGCTTCTTGTCAATGTGATACGCCAGCCGCGCGGTGGGATGATCGTCCGATCCGACGTTCTTATAGTCCTCAAAAACCCAACCAAGACCGGCTTCGGTCGAGAGATGGAAGTCCGCCTTGTCGATCCACTGATAGCCAACGCCGACGCTTGGCGTCACCCGCAGATTGAGATCGGCGATCCGATCGCGTTCAACCCGTGTCATCCCAAACAGATACAGCTTCTTGGTCAGGAAGTAATCATACTTGCCGAGGAAAAACCAGTTGTCGGCGGTCGTGGAAGAGTCGCCGGTGTCCTTGTCCTTTTCTTTCGAGAAATAATACCCCGCGCCGAAGGTGATCCGGTCCTGCTCCGTCCGGCGCACGGCATTGGCGGCGAGCGTGAAGGCGTCGGTGTCGGTGTTCCCCCGCGCCATGAGGGCACTGGCGCTGATCGAGCCGGTCCACTGCGTCGGCGGAGGATTGATCGACTGCAACGCCGTCAGGGACAACGGCTGCGGACGAAGTTGGTTGTCACCGGCCGTCACCACCTTGCCCGCCTCGTCAGCATGAACCGTCTGTTTGAGAACCGACCCATCCTGAAGGTGCAGCTCCACAGGATGCGTGGTGGAAAACGTCTTGACGTTTTTCAAATCCACCTTGATCTCCCCGGCGAGGTCGGTCTTGATCGTCAGCTTGCCATCGGCGAGTGTGCTGATCGTTCCGGTGAGATGATCGCCGTTGTTGAGGATCACCTCGTCGGCCCGCACGAACATCGGCAAGGCGGCGAGGACGGCGGAACAAAGCCATGTGATTCGCGGAAGGGACATGAATGAGTCTCCAGGATGCCTGTTTTCCTCGCGCCCCGTGGCGCGAATGGACGGCGATAATGCCAAGAAGTAAGCGGATGTCAATAAAGCTGGCTCCACAGGACAAGCTCGCGCAAATGATTCGTTGAAAGCCCAGGGGGAAAGCCAGACCCGGACCTTCGCCGGCGGTGGCCGCGTCGGTGAATTCCATGAAATCAAGTGGAGGTGATGAACGCGTGCAGACCGCGTGCCAGGTCCTGGCCGAATGCGCGGGCGGAGGATTGATTGACCTCAACGCCACCGGCGTTGGCATAGGGAAGTTCGATCGTGGATGCCAGGGCCGTGTGCGGAAGATGCCCGCCCCAGTCGGTGCAGTTGCTCCCCTGCTGATAGCTGTGGGGCGCATTCCACCCTTGGCCAAACGGCAAATCGTTGGTGGGATCGTAGGGAATGGGTCCTCGAAGTCCGGCGGCCAGGCATTGCCCAAACCGCTGCTGATTCCGCCACTGCTGCGGGTCCGGTCGGCCGACCTGATAAAATAGTTCGTTGATTCCCCCACGCAGCCATGGACAGTGCAGGTCGAGTTGAACCAACGGTGCGCCGTTGAGCCATTGGGGTACAACACGCCGCAGCGCCGCTGTTTCGTGATAAATGCTTTCGCCGGAGTAGTCGCGGTTGTGATCGTACGGGCTGCGATGCTTCCCCTGATCCCCCTGTTCGACCCCGTCGGTGTCCATGAACGGGACGATCATGACGGCCGCGTGATCCTGAAACCAATGCCCGAGGGAATCCTCCGCCAGCGCGGCGGCAATGATGCCCTCGACGGCATAGCTGCACATCATTTCACAGGCATGATGGCGCGCGGTGATCAGGATGTGCCGCTTGTCTGCTCCATCCCCGCGACCAAGATGCAGAGCGTGAACCGGCCGACCCGCTCGACTGTGGCACAAAAGATTGCGGCGCAAAAATGGGGAGCCGGAAAATGGTTCAAGGAAGCGATCGAGATGAGCCAAGGTGTAGGTCATCCCCATGCCAAAGAACACCTCGTCGGCATCAACGGGAAAGGCATATGAAAAGTGCGAATCGTCCGCCGCCTCGCGTCCGAGCCATTGCCAGGTTTGCCCGCCGTCGCGGGAAATCGCCGGCCCGCGGGCGCCAATGGGGTCTTGTTGCGTGAAATGAAACGCAAGCGTTCGCCCGGCCGCCCCGCGCACGCGGAAGCACCAGTAAAACCAGCCGCTGACGGTGTCGCGCAGGTCCGGACGCAACTTCACCAAATCGCCGTCAAAGGATTCAATGATTGCATTGCCGCCGGGGAAGCCGGTGTCGATTGTATAAGGCACAGAGGACGAATGGCGCGCAGCGCGGGATGAGTCGAGCATCGATTGTCCAGCAAAAAATGGGCGAACCTCAAAACAGTGCGTCCAGTTTACTGCAACCGTCCAAAGTGGGCCACTTCCGCCTGGCTGATCCGGCGATACTCGGCAAGGGTCATCGTCACGGCATCCTGATGCGTCCCGGCCTGGAACGTGACGTGACTGGCGCTGAAGACCGATTCATCCATGATCGTGGGCATGCCATAAATGCGCCCGATCGGCGGCGCAGCGCCCAATTCGGCTTCGGGACACAGTTGCGACAGTTTGTGTTCCTCCGCCAGCCGCACATCACGCGCCTGAAGCTGATCGCGCAACTCCGCCAGATCAATGCGGAAGGACGCCGGCAGCGCACACATGAAAAACTCTCCGTCGGCCTCCACCACAACCGGCTTGATGACCCGATGCCCCGAGACATGCTCCTTGGACGCGAGATCCTGTGCGGTGTACGCCATCGAGTGCTTGGACACCTGATAGTGAACGCCCATTTCGTCGAGATAGGAGTGCAGGTTCATGGAACACCTCTCGCTTTAGAGATAGTTCAACATCCCACTGCGTCCATCATTCAAAACGATCCAGGATAAATCAACAAAAAAATGGGAATCTGCGCAATTTATAAGGGCTATGACGCCCCGGCTACGGCCGCATAAAGCAATGCCGTCCACCAGCATTCACGCCCCCACCTGCCAGCGGTTCAGGCTGGCTGCGGCTGGGCCGCTTTGGCTCGCTCCTCGCGGGCGGTGATCTTCGCCTTATTCCAATAGAAGTTGCGGGGCAGGGCACGTTTGGTCGCCGGGAGGCCGAATCCGAGAATGTAAGCCCGGCGGGGAATGTCCGAACGGTTGGCGCCGGCGTAATGCAGCGTCCGGTTGTGATGGATGGTGCAGGCCCCCGCCTCCAGCGGGCAGGCAACCGCGTTGGTCGTGTCAACGGTGTCCACCTCAAGACCATGCACACGGGGATCATGCCCGATGCTGTGATGGGGAATGATGTCCATCGTCTGGGTGCGCGGGATGAAGTGCATGCACCCGTTTTCAAGGGTCGCCGGCTGCAAGGGCATCCAGAGGCTGAAGGAGTTGTAGTCGTAGTCGTCGCCCCAGTACGCCTCATCCTGATGCCAGGGCGTCTCGGCGCCGATCCGCGCAGGTTTGAAAATCGCATGCTCCCCGGCCGGTTCGGCCTTGTCGCCAAGGAGCTGCCTGGCGATCGACAACGCGTTGGCGCGGAAAAGGCCTTCCTTCAATTCCGGTGCATAGCGCGCGGGATTGAGAATCTGGGGCAGCTTGGCTTGCTTGCCCTCCTCATCGGCGCCACCGAGATCAAACTGGTCGCCGCGCTCACGCCCGGCGCGGGATTCAAACAAACGGTCATAGATGCCGCGAAGCCACTCGATCTCCTGGGGTGTCGTGATCGGCGGCAGCACGAGATACCCCTCGCGGTGGTAAAAGGCGACCTGTTCCGGCGTCAGTTTGATCGTGGCTTCGGGCATGGGGACTTCTCCGTAAAGGTGAAACCGACGCCGCCTCGCGGTAACCCGCAGGCGATGTTGGTCATTGATGAGACAAAACATAGCCCATCGTGCGATGACGTGCGTTCAATACGTCCAGAAGAGAAAATTGAACATTTTTGCGATGGCCGCGATAAAATGACCCACCCATGACGACCGCAGCGCCCCCATCACCCGATCGCATCGTCTTTCACGGCCGCCGCACGCTCGCGCCGGAATTGAAAATGATCGGGTGCGCCCGCTTCCCCCGCGCCGTCCCCGCGCTGCAACAACACATCCACCGCGATGCCTATGAAATATGCCTCATTGTCAGCGGCGCCGTCGATTGGTGGGTGGAAGGGCATGTGTATGAGGTGGCGAAAGGGCAGTTGTTCATCACCCGCCCCGCCGAATCGCACGGCGGCAGCCATTCGATGATGCAGCCATGCGCGCTGTATTGGGTACAGGTGGTCATCCCACAAAAAGCGCCGTTACCCGGATGGTCGAAAGCGGACACCGCAACACTGCGGTCAAGCCTCAATGCGATGACGCATCGCGTCTTCGCGGCGTCGGATGCGGTGCGCGGCGCATTCGCCCGACTGCTCCATGAACATCAAACCCCCAATCCTTTGAGGCGCGTCGCGGCCCGCGCGGCAATGGATGAACTGCTCGTCGGCGTTGTGCGCGATCAGGCGGACCACGCCCGCGCGCAGCGCGACCGACGGGCGGCGATCTCGCCGGCGATCCAAAACGCGCTTGAATGGATGAAGTGGCACGAATGCGAGGACTACGCCATCGACGATGTGGCATCGGCCGCGGCGCTGAGCATCAGCCATTTCCATGACCGGTTTCTCACCGAAGTCGGCATCCCACCCGGGGAATACCGCACCCGCCAACGCCTGCGTCTGGCCAAGTATCTGCTGAGGGGCGGCGACGACCCCATCACCAAAATCGCGGTCGACCTGGGCTTCTCCACCAGCCAGTATTTCGCCACCACGTTCAAGCACTTCGTCGGCATGACGCCAAGGGAGTACCGACGCTGCCATGTGAAACGTGATGAGTGAATGCGTGATGAGTGAGAAGAGAAGAGCAGACATTCGCTCTCTTCTCACTCATCACGCATTCACTCATCACGCCCCAACTCATCCATTGAGGGTTTTGCCCTCTTGCGGCTATCATGCGCTTCATCATGGCTTACAACTTCACGGCGATCGAGAAAAAGTGGCAGAAGTATTGGTTGACGAATCACACCTTTCGCGCACTCGACCCGTCCGAGGCCGGGTCGATGCCCAAGGCGTATGTGCTGGACATGTTCCCCTATCCGAGCGGATCGGGGCTCCATGTGGGGCACCCCGAGGGGTACACGGCGACGGACATCGCCGCACGTTTCCTGCGGATGAAAGGGTGCAACGTGCTGCACCCAATGGGGTGGGATGCGTTTGGGCTGCCGGCCGAGCAGTATGCGATCAAGAACAATGTGCATCCGGCCGACACCACCCGTCGGAACATCGACACGTTCCGCCGCCAGATTCAGTCCCTGGGACTGAGCTACGACTGGGAACGGGAGATCAACACGACGGACCCCGGCTATTACAAATGGACCCAGTGGATCTTTCTCCAACTGTTCAACAGCTATTTCGACCCCATCACGAACAAAGCCCGCCCGATCGAGCACCTGACGCGGGAGTTGCTCAATGAAAACGTCGTCGTCGGCCCGGACGGGTCGATCAAGACCAACCCCACCGTGGAGGGGATGGAATCGATCAGCGGCGAAATGCGGATCGAGCGGCTGTGGCGCGAGCTCAGCGCCGACGAGCAACGCGCCGTGATCGACGGGCAGCGCCTGGCGTACATGGACGAAGCGCCGGTCAACTGGTGCGCGGCGCTGGGAACGGTGCTGGCCAACGAGGAGGTGATCGACGGCAAGAGCGAGGTCGGCGGGTATCCGGTGGAGCGCCGCCCGATGCGGCAATGGATGCTTCGGATCACGGCGTATGCCGATCGGCTGCTCAAGGACCTGGACCTGCTGGATTGGCCGGAATCACTGAAGGAAATGCAGCGGCATTGGATCGGGCGAAGCACCGGGGCGGTCGTTGATTTTGAAATCGCGCCATCGCCAGCGACGGCGCTGCCGGCCGATGATTATGCGCAGGGTTCCGAGCCGCAGCCGGAGGATCACGTTGATGAAAGCCCGGCCGATGATGGCTCCGACCCCCACGACGTCATCACCGTCTTCACCACCCGCCCCGACACCCTGTATGGCGCGATGTACATGGTCCTCGCGCCCGAGCATCCCCTGGTCGATCGCCTGACCTCGCCGACACACCGCGAGACGGTGGATGCGTATCGCCAGGTGATCGCGGGCAAAAGCGAACGCGACCGGATGAGCGACAGCAAGGAAAAGACCGGCGTTTTCACAGGCGCCTACGCGATCAACCCAATCAATGACGAGCGCATTCCGATTTACATCGCCGACTATGTGCTGATGGGCTATGGCACGGGTGCGATCATGGCCGTGCCCGCGCATGACCAGCGCGACTATGACTTCGCCAGGCGGTTCAACATCCCGATGCGCTATGTGGTCGCGCCGACGGGCAAGGACAAGGCTCCGGAGGATCGTCCCTACGAGCAGGAAGGCATTGCGATCAACTCGCCCGTCATCGACGGGCTTGCGACCGCGCAAGCCAAGGAGAAGATGATCGCGGTCCTGGAGACCGAGGGGCTGGGGTATCGTTCGGTCAACTACAAACTGCGCGACTGGCTCTTCTCCCGCCAGCGGTATTGGGGCGAACCCTTCCCCGTCATGCTCGATGAGCAGGGCAACGCCCACGCCGTCCCGGCCGAGCAATTGCCGGTCGAACTGCCGCAGATCAAGGATTTCAAACCGACCGGCACGCCCGAGCCCCCCTTGAGCAAGGTGACCGAGTGGTTGACCGTCAAAACCACCGCCGGCGACTTCACCCGTGAAACCAATACGATGCCGCAATGGGCCGGCTCCTGCTGGTATTACCTGCGCTACATCGATCCCAACAACACCGAGCGATTCGTCGATCCTGAAAAGGAGCGCTACTGGATGCCGGTCGATCTGTATGTCGGCGGGGTCGAGCACGCCGTGCTGCATCTGCTGTACGCGCGGTTCTGGCACAAGGTGCTGTTTGACCTCGGGCATGTCTCATCGCCCGAACCGTTTCAGCGACTGGTCAACCAGGGGCTTATTCTTGGTGAGACGGAGTTTCACTTTTTCGAGGATGGAAGCGGCAAGCCGGTCAGCGCGACCGAGGTCCGCGACATCACCGAGGAAGCCACGGAACGCGGCCCCGCACTGGTCGGTTATCACCGCCAAAGCGGTATTAAGTTGAAATCGATTCGCCTGACACCGTCGCTGGCGGTGAAAAAGGGGGACGGATATTACCTGCGATCCGATCCGACCATCCGCGTCGATGCCCGAAGCTTCAAGATGAGCAAGAGCCGGGGCAATGTCGTCAATCCGGATGAGATCGTTCTCGATTATGGCGCGGACACCTTCCGCCTTTACGAGATGTACCTTGGCCCGCTGGAAGCGCAAAAGCCGTGGAACACGCGGGACATCGTGGGGATGTCGCGCTTCCTCGCGAAGGTCTGGCGTCACATGGTCGGCGAGGAGGAGGACGAGGGCGCGCGGGTCAGCAATGAAGCGATTCCGCCGGAACTGGATCGCCGGATGCACCGCGCAATCAAGAAAGTCGGGGAGGACATCGAAGGGCTGCGCTTCAACACGGCCATCGCCGAGTTGATCGAATTGAACAACGCCCTGACCGCGCTGCCGGCGATTCCGCGGGAGCTCGCCGAGACGTTCACGCTGCTCCTGGCGCCTTTCGCGCCGCACCTGGCTGAGGAACTATGGGAGCGCCTGGGGCATCACAAGAGCCTCTCGCACCGTCCCTGGCCGACGTATGACCCGGCGAAGCTCGTCGATTCCACCATCGAAATCCCCGTGCAGGTCAATGGCAAAGTGCGGGCGAGGTTAATGGTCGGCGCCGATGCGACTAAAGAAAACATCCTCGCCGCCGCCGAGGACCTGGAACCGATCAAACCGTGGTTGGCGGGCAAGACGATCAAGAGCCGAATCTATGTGGACAAAAAAATGGTGAACTTCGTGGCGGTTGGATGATCGCCCCCGCGACCATCAGCGGGCCAACATTCCAACGACTCCATGAGCGCAGGCGCCATACTGCTCAGGCATGAAACCCGCGCCGCCACGGCATCCGTAGCGGCGGCTTCAGCCGCCGTTTGAGAGGAGGACGGCGGCTGAAGCCGCCCCTACCACTCTGCATACCGCCTACTGCCTACTGCCTACCGCCTGCTCATGCCCGGGCATGCGATTCAAGCCTGATGTGTATTACTTGCCCTTCTTTTTGTCTTTCTTCTTTTTGTCCTGTTTCGGCTGATCCTTATCTTGATCCTTCTTGCCGCCGAGGGCATCCAGAAGATCACCGATGGGATTGGGATTGGCCTGTGGCTGGGCATTGCCCTTGGAATCATCCTTTCCCTCCGGAGCGGCGGGCGCCTTCTTTTGCGGATTCAGGAGGTTGCCCAGAAGGCCCTTGGCGAGGTTGTCCTGAATGACGCGCCCGATGTCGAGCTGCGGCTTGGCGGCGCTGCCGGTCAGGGGAATCGTCAACTGCGGCAGCGCGGCGACGAGCTCCTTTTGCCGAAACAGCGCCGTGGGAATGCTGATGTTCATCGGCCGAAGCTGGCCGCTGGCCATGACCACGTTGCCGCTCATGTCCAACGTGTACTTGTCGATCGTGACCGGTGTGTTGTGGCTCACGACGCCGTTGCGGATCGTGATCGTGCCATCCTTGATCGCACCGTGCAGGGAATTGTCATTGAACGCATTGGGCGCGAGGAATCCGACCATCTTCGTGATCAAATCATTGCCCAGTTCCAGCCCGCTGATCGAGTACTTCACGGACAGGATGCCGGACGAGGAGGGATCCTGCATCGAGGCGTCGAGTGGGAACTGCTCGCACTGAACCACCGTCGCGCTGATCAGCCCCTTGGATTCCTTGGTGTCGGCGAACAGCGGGTTGTTCAGAAACTTGTTCATCACGCTCTCGGCGAAGATCGGATTGAGCGTGGCGCTCGTGAGCAGCGGATAATTCGGCGGCGTCGTCAGCGCGGGATGCTCCCGCGTGAGATCGATCGTCAATCCACCCAGATTCAATTGGCCGGAGTTGAATGCGGCCGGCGGAGGCGACTGCTGCCCCTGCGGCTTGGTCAGATCAAGCGTCACCAGCTTCCCCTCCCGCCATGTGAATGGGACATCCACATTTTGCAGTTCGATCCCCTTTTCCGGCAGCTTGAAATCGCCGATCGCCAGCCCGCCCTGCACAAGTAACCCTCGAATCGCCTGCTGGAACGGGACACCCTCCGGATAAGTGCCCGACACCGTGATCGTTCGCTCAAACGTCCCCGCCATGTCCATCTGCTTGTACTGCTCCCGCTGTTCCGGCGTCAGCACCAGCGGCTTGACGATCGGCCAGAGCTTGGCGAGGTCGTATTTGAGCACGGCCTTGATGCCATCGAGCTTGCGCTGCGATTGCCAGTCAACGATCTTGCCGGTCACATCGAGCGACATCGCGCCGCTGCTTTTCATGTTGACCGCGAGATTGTTGATCGTGGCGTTGTGCGCGACGGTATCCAGCAGGAGGTTGTTGCCGACATCGAGTTGATCCTCCGAAAAGATCACCTTCGATGCGCCGGCGGCATCCTTGCCCAATACTTGGAATTGATTGGCCGCGATGGTGCCCGTGAGGGAGATATTGTCCCCCTTCGTGGAAATGTTTTGCTCAATGACATAGTGCCCGCGATAGGGCAGACCTTCGCCCGGCGCGCTGTTTTGCAACGCGTCGACCAGCGCAACGAGGCGCCCGATATCCCCCGTCACCTGAATGGACCCCGCCGCCGTGGGATTTTTGGTTGGCGACGTGATCGTGATGGGCTTGGGCATGGAGAGCAACGCCAGCGCATCCTTCCCACCCCCCACCTGCCCGGCGAGCTGGGTGATCTGAATCGACTGGATGCGATCGGCGAAGGATGACGCCGGGATTGTGTCAGACGCCGGCGCGGTCTTCACATCACAGGCAAGCGACAACGCCACGGGCTGGTCCTGCAAGATCGGCCGGGTTGCATCGGGCTTGTCACTCACGACGGTCAGGTGCGTCCCATTGATCGCCAGCGGCTCGGTGAGTTTGATCCCCTGCCCGTCGAATGATCCCCCGGCCGACACCGCCAGGCTTCCCGCTTGGAACAGCAACCCCTTGGGCAAGAATGCCGCGAACTCCTGCTGCGCCTTGGGGACGTTGGGAATGTTCAAATGCACGAGCTTGAACGTTGGAATCGACAGCGCGGGTTGAAGTCGCACGTCTGCGGTGGCGAGCAGATCCACCGTCGGCGCGGCCGAGTCGCCGCTCTTGAGCGTCACGCTGACGCTGTTGATCCCCTGCACCGACGCGCTTCCGCGATTCACGCTTCCTTTGACATCAAGCGCCAGCCACGGTTGCGAGATCGTCGCCTCCGTCAACCCGGCCACCCGCACATCCCGCATCGCCACGGCGGCGTTCATCGTGATCGGCGCATCGGCCTTGGCGAGATTGCCGGTCGTGGAGAGCGAGAGCGTCCCGGTCCCCGCCAGCGACACCGGATGTTCCGCCTTGAGCAACTCCGTCAAATTGACGAATTGCTCGGCCTGTGATTGAAGATTCTTGAGATCAAATCCGCCGTCCACATTCATGGCCGCCAGAGATGCGCCGCCTCCCTTGATCGTCGCAAACCCACTGGTCAGACCGAGTTGAATGTCCCGCAAATCAGGTCGAGGTTCGGCGGCCGCCGTCACATCAAACGACACTTGGATCGGTTGCAAGCTGATCGCTTTCCCATCATTTTCCCCCGCCACGTTGGTCAGCTTGGTTGAGGTGGCGATCGTCGCGTGGTCGGCCGCCAGCGTCAGCGTCGTGTTGTGATGAAGCTCGGCGCTGGTCAGCGACATGCCGGGTTGCAGCTTGAGCGTGTTGGGAAGTTGTCGGACCAATTCCGCCAGCTTGGGAAAATCAGCGGACAAGGTGAGCCGCCCGGTCCCCCCCTGCCAGTTCACGGACTGTGTGGATGCCGTCTCGCCGAGACTTTGCGCAATGGCCGCGGGAATCAGCCGCCCCACCGCCGCCAGCGAGTCCACCGGCATGCCGCCCGTCACCTCCACCTTCCCTTGGTCCATCTCCACGCCAAGGGCTTTGACGTTGAGCATCGCCGCATGCGAATCGGACGAATCGAGCGTCACTTGCACCGGGATGTTCAACACGCTCGTTTTGAAGGTGTCGCCATGAAGAAGCCCGCCGCCCGCCTGGAAACCGACGACCTTGATCTGCCCCTCGGCGGCCAGCGACTTCGTCCCGGCGGCCTTCAACTGGATCGCGCCATTGGCCAATCCCTGTGTCGCCAGATCAACCTTCGCCATCTGGAGCAAGGGCGACAGCGCGCCCAGGTCAATGCCATCCAGTTTCAAGCTTTCATCGGCCGACAATTGATCGATGGCGATGCGCCCATCCCTCACGGCATCCACCGTGCCGCTCAGCGACACGGTCCCCGGCTTGCCCTCGCCGACACGCATCACCAGGTCCACCTTGTTGCGGATCGGATCGTCGATGTTGACGATCACCACTTCCGCGCTGCTGGGATCGATGTACAGCGGCGATGGCGCGCCGGCGGCGGTGATCACGCCCCGAAGATTCGTCACTTTGATCATGCCGCTGACCGACGGCAGGCGATCCGAGCCCGATTGGGCACTGGCTGGATGATGTTCACCAGCTGGCTTGGATTTAACCAGTTGCTCGTAGTTCGTCTTGCCGTTGGCATCAACATCCATCTTGACGAGGTCCAGCCCGTCGATCGTGGTGTCGCCCAGCGCGTAGTGACCGCGCACGGCATCAAGCAGACCCAATTGCGTCTTGAACTCATGCAGTTCAAGGATGAGCTGATTCTGATCGTCATAGATGCGAACGCCGCTGGCTTCAATGGGTCCGCTCCACGACAGCTTCCATCCATCCACCGCCACCCGTCCATTGAGCGACTTGTTCACCATCCCCAGGGCAAAAGAGCGAACGGTTGCGGTGCTGGCGATCGTCGGCGCCAGCACAACCAGCGCCGCGAGCACAACAATCAGGCACCCAATGCCAACAAGCGTCCAGCGCAGCCAGTGACGCTTCTTCCTGGCCGGTTCCGGAACCGGCGGGGTTGGCTGCGGCGCGCTCGGAGGAAGGTTCTGGTCGCCGGAATCATTGGAAGGAACCGGGGGCTGCTCAGGCATGAATCAGTCTCCATTGGGCTTATCTTGTTGTAGGCTCATCCTGCTCGTCACTCATTGTACGGTGCGGCCCGCGGCTTCGAGAACCCTCAATCAGTTCCAGCGATTGGGCCACCAACGTCTCCAGCGGTTGATCCCCTTCCAACCATCGCACCCCGGGAAATCGTCGAAACCATTTCATCTGCCGCCGGGCAAGCTGGCGGGTAGCGATTTTGATCCGCTCGGCGGCATCATCCAGCGACAATCGACGCTCCAGATGTGCAATCAGCTCGGCATAGCCGGTCGCCTCTCCGGCCGTTTGGGAGAGCGCGGGATATCGCTCCAGCAGCAGGCGCACCTCCTCAAGCCATCCATCTGACAGCATCTGCCTGACCCGCGCGTTGATTCGTCGATTCAGCGCATCGCGTTCCCAACTCAGGCCGATCCAGACTGCATCATGACGGTGTCCCGCCGACGCCCATTCAGTTTGTAATGACGAGATGGGTTGGCCGGTCAGCTCATGCACTTCCAGCGCCCGAATCAGACGGCGGGTGTCGTTGACATGAATCCGCCCGGCCGCCGCGCCATCCAGACGCGACAGACGCGCATGCAGTTCCTCATTGGGCAGCTCCCTCAGCTTGGCGCGAATGGCCGGGTCGGCGCCCGGTCCCTCGAACATGCCCTGAAACAGTGCCTTGTAATAAAGCGGCGTCCCACCGGTTGCGATGAGGGAGATCGACGAGGCTGCGGAACGCGGCCGTGCTTGCCGATCGATCACCGCATCGGCCAATTCGATAAACCGCGCGGTGGTGAACTCTTCGTCGGGGTTTACGACATCAATCAGATGATGAGCAACTTCCGCGCGTTCAGCGGCGGTGGGCTTGGCCGTGCCGATGTCCATGCCGCGATAGACCTGCATCGAATCAACACTGAGAATCTCCGCACCCAGCCGCCTGGCCAATGCCATCGCCAGCGTGCTTTTGCCCGCCGCCGTTGGACCGAGGATCACCAGGAGGGGAGCGGGCATAACGTCATATGCTCTGATTGGCCATCACGTCTGTCATGGCACGTGCCACATCGGCAGTGCCAGCGCACGCGTTGGCCGGGAAGCCCCGCCACTACGCCTGAACCGACCACTGGTGGAACACTGGAAAAGCGGATGAGCCTGCCGGTTTCGCGGCCGCATGAACTCACTCTCGCGTGGCATGCCGTTTGTTATGAATCACCCAGTGGGCAAGCAATGGATCATACCGATGAAAGGAGGTTATTCCTATGGCATTGCCAACAAGAGTTTCACGAACCAACGGCGGGTCGTACGATCCGATGGAAACCGCTCAACGCGAGTTTGATTCGCTCCTTGGACGCTTCCTGGGTGGCCGCGAACCGCGCGGCGGCGACGGCGGATATCTCGCGCCGTACGCGGTGGATGTCCGCGAGGACGCCGATCATATTTATGTGGAAGCGGAGATGCCCGGGTTCCGCAAAAGTGATGTTGATGTGGCGTGGGAAAACAACACCTTGACGATCTCCGCGGAGCGGAAGGATGAGAAAAAGCAGGAAGACAAAGGCGAAATGCTGCTCCATGAGCGGCGTTACACGCGCTTCGAGCGAAGCTTCACGCTTCCGCCAACGGTGGATGAGCAAAGCTGCAACGCCAAGCTCAACGACGGCATCCTGATGATCACATTGAACAAGCGGGAGGAAACCAAGCCCCGCAAGGTTCAGGTCGGATGATCGACAGCGGATGTGTGTCAACCTGATGCAAAGAAGGCAGCCCACGCGGCTGCCTTCTTGTTGTTTATGCGAGCCCATGACGGAATCGGCGGTTCTCTTGTTCCCTCCCCCGGTACGCCGGGGGAGGGTTAGGGAGGGGGCTTTTCGGTCAGCTCTCGCTGAATCGCCTCCTGCACAGGCTCGGGCTTCCTGCGCATGCGTCGCGCCAAGGCGATCAGGCGCGGACCATGATCGCGCTTGGAAGGTGTTGGAAGGATGATGCGTCGCAAGGCGCGCGTTCGTCAAATAACGGCCCCCTCCGCGACCCTCCCCCGGCGTACCGGGGGAGGGAGAAAAGCCGCCGGAAGCGTCACGGCGCCGGTTTATGCGCGCCGTTAGGTCAACGGGCTACCTTTTTCGCTGGTCAAGCGTATCATCGTCGCTCTTTTGGCATGGGAACTTATGAGCGAATCAAGCAACGAATATGAGCAGGAGCGGCGTCAGAAGGTCTTGAAATTGCGGGAGATGGGCGTTGACCCCTACGGCGCAAGGGAAGAAGGGCTTCAGTCGCTTGGGGCAATCAAGAGCCTGTACACGCCGGACATGGGGCACGACGGCGGGCCGGTCGTCAAGTCGGCCGGGCGAATCGTGCTCAAGCGCGACATGGGCAAGCTCTCCTTCCTGACGCTCCGCGATGAAAGCGGCGACCTGCAGGTTGCCTTGGACAAGCGCCGATTGAGCGAGCGCGAGTGGGACATCAACGGATTGCTCGACCTCGGCGATCAGATTGTCGTGGAGGGGCCATTGGGGACGACGCGCAAGGGAGAGGTGACGATCTGGGCAACGCATCTTGGATTGGCCGCCAAGGCGCTGCTCCCTCCCCCGGCCAAGTGGGAAGGACTCAGCGATGTCGAGTTGCGCTATCGGCAACGCTACGTTGACCTGTGGGCCAACCCGGACGTGTTGCAGGTTCTGAAGCTGCGGATTCGCATCGTGGACGAGGTCCGCCAATTCATGCGCCATCGCGGGTTTTTGGAAGTTGAAACGCCGATGATGCAGACCCTGCATGGCGGCGCGGCCGCCCGACCGTTCGCCACCCATCATCAGGCGCTGGATATTCCCCTGTACATGCGCATCGCGCCCGAACTATACCTCAAGCGCCTGCTCGTCGGCGGATTCACGAAGATCTTCGAGCTCAATCGCAATTTTCGCAATGAGGGCATTTCGCCCCGGCATAACCCCGAGTTCACCATGCTCGAAGCCTACGAGGCGTTCGGCTCGTGGGAGACGATGGCGGACCTTGTCGAGGAGATGATCTGCCATGTGGCACAAGCCATTTTCGGATCGCTCATCATCGAACATAAAAACAGCGAGGGCGCGGTCATCAAGACGATCAACCTCGCCCGGCCGTGGCGGCGGGTGCGGATGGATGAACTTATAAAAGAGCGGACGGGATGGGCGTTCACGCAGGAGGCGATCTCGGCGGAACAGGCATCGCAACTGAGACAGGCCAATCGCGGGAAGGATTTGAAGCTGGATGGCTCGCCGGCCGAGCAACTGGTCGAGGTGTATGAAAAACTGATCGAACCGACGCTGATCGATCCCTGCTTCGTCACGCATGTCCCATCGGTTGTGATTCCATTGGCCCGCGCGAGCAAGGACAACCCGTTTTTCGCCGACGTGTACGAACTGGCCATCAACGGCCAGGAAATCTCCCCCGGCTACAGCGAATTGAATGATCCGGACGTTCAAGCCAAACAATTCGCCCATCAGGTCGGCGACAAGGAGGAGCAGCAGAAAGTGGATGAGGATTTCCTCACCGCCCTCCGCTACGGCATGCCCCCGGCCGGAGGCATGGGTCTGGGAATAGACCGGCTGGTCATGATGCTGACGGGGGCGCAAAGCATTCGCGACGTGATTTTGTTTCCGCTGATGAAACCAACGTGATGAGTGAAACGTGATGGCCAAACTGTTGAACCCCATCTTCATTTGGAACGAGTGGAATCGGGAACACATTGCCGCGCATGGCGTTCATCCGGATGAGGCGCGAAGCATCATTGAAAGTGCTCGGCGCCCTTACCCACGGGAGATCGAACGCGAAAAGCACTTGGTATGGGG
>CAYTAP010000038.1:24330-29449 GCA_964435775.1 uncultured Tepidisphaeraceae bacterium | reverse complement strand
TGTGAACGCGACGAGCGGAAGTAGAACATTTGGATGGCGTTTTGAACATACAAGGACACGAAGAGGTTCATTCAATGAAAGCGGCGCATTGCCTTTTGCACTATTTCATTTTTTACTTTGAAAGAAACCTTTCATGGTTCGAATAGCATCCATCGTCGAGCGCGTCTTTGTGTTCTTCGTGGCCTTGGTGGTTCAATCCGCATTTGTCTTCTCCGCGCTCTCAGCGTCTCGGCGGTGAATATTTTTCGGAAGGCCTTTGAAGGACAACGACATGGCCAATGACGGCGTAAGGGATCAATCACAAGCGGGTGGCGCGGCGGCGCGGGCGCATACGCAGGGGCGGCGGCGGTGGAAGTATGGGTCCAACGTCATCCTGAGCTGCGTCGTCGTCATTGTGCTCGCGGGGTTGCTGACCTATGCGGCGCAGCGACTGACTCGCAAGTATGGATTGCGAAGCGACACCACGGCGGGCAAAGTCCATTCGCTCAAGCCGCAAAGCGTCAACATCGTGCGGGGATTGAAGCAGAAGGTTCGGCTGGTGGGGCTGTATCCGACCTATGACAAGCAGGAGTATGAGAAGGGCGAGCAGCGTGAGGCGGCCGAGCGCGAGGCGGCGCAGCGCGGGATGGTTGCGGATCTGCTCGATGAGTACCGTCGGGCGGGGAACGACATTTCCGTGGAGATGATCGACCCGCTGCATGAGCCGTCGCAGATCAACAAGCTCGTCCAGGATGTCTCAACGCGCTATGGCGCCGAAGGCAAGGCGTACGAGGAGTTTTTTGCGCAGCTCCCGGGTGTGCTGGACAAGCTGAAGGCCGAGGCGTCGAAGGAGGCGGCGTTGCAGGAGGCGTTGCCCATCGATGAGATCAAGGATGAGCAATTGCAGGCGACGCTGTCGCTGCTGTTGCAGACGGTCACCCAGTTGCCCGCGCAGATCGACCGGACGCGCAAGGTGATGCAGGAGGATATCGACAAGGCGCGCGAGGAGAAGAAGGTTCCTGATTATCATGCCGCAGTTGATGCAATTCGAGCGGACCTGGATCGCGGGTCGCGATTGATCGGCGCTGTGGTGACGGCGCTGGAGTCGGTCAAGGGGGAGAGTGTTCCCAAGGCGATCAGTGACTACGCGGCGGCGGCCGGGCCACGGCTGGAGGCGCAAAAGAAGGTGATCGACGAACAGGTGGCGAAAATCGAAAAGCTGGGGGGCATGAAGCAGCTCGATGCGATGCAGAACCTCAAAAGCAAGTCGATTTTGGTGCTGGGGGAGCATGACATGAAGATTCTGCCGTACGAGCGGGTGTGGACAGCGCCCCAGCCAAACCGGCGAATGGCGGCCGACGAGACGGCGCCCAGCCCGCGATTCGCCGGGGAGCAGCAGATCAGCACCGCGCTGGCGGCGCTGGAGATGACGAAGCAGCCGGAGGTGGTGTTCATCCGGCCGGGCGGGCCGCCGCTGGCGTCGGAGGCGACGATGTTCCAACAAGCCGGGCCGCTGTCGGACATCGCCGAGCGCCTGCGACAATACAACTTCAAGGTGATGGAGAAGGATGCCAGTGGACAATGGACCCGGCAGGCGCAAATGCAACGGATGCCCACACCGCCCGAACCGACGGATGAGGAGATCAAAGATGCGGTGTGGGTGGTGTTGTCGCTGAACCCGGCAATGAGCCAGCAGGGACCGGATCCGCTCGGACCGATGCTGACGGCACATCTGAAGGCCGGGGGATCGGCGCTGGTCCTTTATTTTCCGATGTCGGACCCGCTGGAGGCGGCGCTGGCGCCGTGGGGGATTCATCCGAGGACGGATTTGCTGGCGGTCCATGAGGCGATTTCGTCGGCCGGCGCGCGGACGGGAAACATGCTGGAGGATGCCCAGCGGATGCAGCCGGTTTTCGTGACGACGCATTATGGGGATCATCCGCTCGCTCGCCCGCTCGAATCGCTGCAGTCGCTCTTGTCGCCGCTGACAATCATTCAAACGACGCCGACGAAGGGATATGAGGTGACGCCGCTGCTGCCGGTGCCGCAATCGCCGAAAAGCTGGGCGGAGAGCGATGTGCGTGACGCCCTGGATGGCAAACCGGTGCGGTTCAATGCGACGCCGGCGAAGGACGCCAGCGGCGGGGATCTGCCCAACACGCCCGGCGCGCCGTTATACGGCGGCGCGGCGTCTGAACATGATGGAGGCGGGCGCGTTGTCGCGCTGGGATCACTGCAATTCCTCGTCAACCAGCTCCTGGAAATGCCGGATCAGGAGATGCTGCGGCATGGGGTGGTTGTCGCACAGTTTCCCGGCAACGCGGCGCTCTTTGAAAACAGCATCTTCTGGTTGTCCCACATGGACACGATGCTGGCGATCAGCCCGGCGGCGATGCAGGTCAGCCGGATCGCGCCGATGTCGGCGGGGCAACTGGCATTCTGGCATTGGGGTATTTTAATTGTGGCGATTCCTCTGATGGTGCTGCTCGCCGGCACAGGGGTTTACCTGTTCAGGCGGGACTAAACAAGACATGAACTTCAAAACAACGATTGTATTACTTGTGATTCTCGCGGGGGTCGGGCTCTGGATTTACATGGATCAGCAAGGCGCAACCGATCACGGCGCCCAGAGCGCATCCACTGTGGAGAACGGGGTGGAGGGCAGGCCGCTGTTCACAATGGCGGCGGAGGATGTGGTGAAGATGACGATCACGCCGGCGCAGGGGAAGGCGATCACATTTCACAAGGATGGAGCCAAGTGGCGGATTGAAGCGCCAATCAAGGCGCCGGCCGAGGCATGGGAGGTTGACGGGCTGGTGCGCGATCTGGTGGGCTTGCGATCGCGCGGACAGGTGGCGGCGGATGCCTCGACAGGTCTCGATCATGCCGGGTATCGGATCACGATCGAAAACAAGGATGGGCAAAGCCTGAAGCTGGACGTGGGGAACAAGACGGCCATCGGGGATGCAATGTATGTTCGCATCAATGGGCAAAAGAAGGCGGAAGTCGCGCAGGCCGATGCCTATGCGACGCTCCTCAAGCCGCTCGATGATTTCCGCGACAAACACCTGGTCGAGGTGGCGGCGACGAACATCAAACAATTGACGGTGGATCGGCCGGGCAAGGAGAAACTGGTGCTGATGAAGGAGGGGGCGCACTGGCGGATGACCGCGCCCAAGGCGATGCCGGCGGATGACTCGGCCGTCTCCGACCTCCTCTTTGCCATCGCCGGCGCGCAGGCGGTTGAATATGTGCCGGCGGAAGAGGCAAAACCAGCGATGACGCGGCTGGACCGGCCACAGGCGTCGATCTGGTATTCGACCGCCCCACCATCGACGCGGCCATCAACACAGGCCGCGACGCGCCCGAGCGGGACGACCATCCTGTTGGGCGGATATGACACCATTCTCAAAGAGAACGTCTACGCCACGGTGGCGGGGAGCGACAGCGTGGTCAAGCTGCCGGTCAGCACGCTTCATACGTTTGAGAAGACGCCGTTGGAATTGCGTGACAAGGATGTGCTCGACATCCAGACGGCGGATGTGCGGAGTTTCACCCTGTCGGAGGATCGGGCGGCGACAACGCAGCCGACCAAGCAACCCGCAATGAACAAAACGATCTCCGTCGAGCGTCGGGCAACTGAATTGACGCTTGGACCGGCGATGCCGGCGACGCATCCCGCGCCGACGACGATCCCCGCAAGCACGAGGCCAACCACGGCTCGATCTCCGCAATCGACCTGGATCATTTCAGGAACGCAAACCGCCGCGGACGATCATGCGGTGGAGGAACTGCTGGACGCCCTGCATCCGTTGAGGGCGGAGAAGTTTGTTGAATCACAGCCGCTGGGAGGGATCGTGGCTTCTTATACAATTACAGTTCATACAGCCGATGAAACTCCGACGGTGCTGCGCGTGGTTGACCACGGCGCCGAGCAGCCGCTCTTCGGCGTGCATGAGAGTTTGAACTTCGAGCTGGATCGGGCGCTGCTGACGACGCTCAATGATGTGTTGGGGCATGGCGTCCGGAAGTGATCCGAAACAAGTGCGATGCCCACGATATTTGCCATTCAAGCGGAATGGACCCCCTCCCCAACCCTCCCCCGGAGTACCGGGAGAGGGAGTAAGTCCCCAGGCGGCGCGTGAGTCAGTTCTGATCGGCAGTCGCTCACCAATCAGCAAATCCGTCCGCGTTTGCTGGCCTGCCCGTGTGCGGTGGGATGGGGGCCGATCCAGCGTTCATCGGCCGGTTCGCTTGCGCGCTGATAGCGCGAGTCGCTGGAGAAGCGGATACGGTCGGTCGTTCGGTTATCCAGCGATGCGTGGACGGTGTGGATGGTGAAGATAAGGGCGTCGCCGGCGCGATATTCGGCGGTGAGCCATTTCCCATCCGGGCCGGCGACAGAGCAGCGAATCTGATTGGGGTTGCCCTTCAACCCGCCGCTGGTTCCATTCATTTTGCCCCAGCCGCGCGCATTGGGCTTGTTCTCGCAAAAGCCGTCCACATCCTGCGAGCCGTAGGTCTCCTTCAATCGCTGATTGTTGTTGGTGCCCGGCGCGACGATCAATCCGCCGAGGGAAAAATCGACATCACCCAGCGGCACCCAGGCCGTGAACAAGCGGGAGGTGCCGCGTCCCATGTAAACGCTGTCGCAGTGGGACGGCGTGCCCCGTCCGGGTCCGACGCTGCGCAGCCAGGTGTAGTCGAAATGTCGAACCGGCTCGCCCAGGAACTCGCCGAAGAACGCCATCAGTGGGCCGTCGTAAATCAGGCGCATCAAGGGCTGGTTGCCGATGGCGAGTTCGGGCTGGAAGTTGCTGCTTTTCCGCTCGGGATTGATGATCGCGTCCATCGGATCGGCGCCGGGTGTCAGAAAATTGCCGGCGGCGAGACGGCGGACGATTTCGCGGCGGGCATCCCACACTTGATCACACTTGAGCAGACCGGGCATGTATAGGTAGCCGTCGGCGGACATTCTCTCGCGCATCGCCCTGGGGTTGCCAAGCAGATCGATGGAGGATCGGAGCCAGTCCATGTGCGATGGATCAAGCAACTGGCCGGCGGAATAAAGAGGGGGCATTATCGAATCACGTCCCGGTGAACCCTCGGTTCTCGTCATCTCGGCCATGGTCATGGTTTT
>CAYTAP010000038.1:21162-24320 GCA_964435775.1 uncultured Tepidisphaeraceae bacterium | reverse complement strand
TTTCTCCTGAAATGACTATACCAGAGGTTCAATTGGTCAAGGCGGCAAAATAGATGGATTGGTGGATTACCGCGTTATTTTCGCGTCGAGGGACGCAGAGAGGAGCCGGCCCCGCTGATTAAGCGACCCGGAGCGATGGGCGGGGTGTCGGGGTTGGTGAAGCCCGGCGCGGTGATGACGCCCGGGCGGATGGCGCGAATCCGCGTGGCAAGCTGCTGCTGACGCGCGAAGATCTCCCGATTGACCGAATCAATCGCGCGGTCGTCGGCGCGGTAGATGTCGCCGGTCAGCGTGCGGGCGATGTGCGACTCGACGTATTCGGGGCGCGACAGCTCCTGCCAGTCGGCGCGAACGACCACGCTGATGCCATTCTCACTGAAGCTGAGCAGGCCCCAGCGCGGGGGAAGCTCCTTTTTCTGAATCATCCCGGCGGGGGCAAGCAGGTAATGAAGATTGGCCATCGGCTGCATGAGGCAAGCCTGAAACTTGCCCAGGCCGACGCGCTGGCGAAGCGGTCGGCGGCGACGGCTGGGACGGAGATTTCGGCGGCGTTCCATCAGGCACAGCCGCATCTGACCCTCGTCGCTCAGGTCGCGGAGGAAATCACCGCGCGACGCCTTGCATTCGATGAAGCAGACCTGCGGAAGATTGCGCGGGATGTACAGGTAGTTGTGATAAGGGCGGAAAACGCCCGTCCCCACGGCGTCAATGATTCCCAGCGGCGCCAGTCGCACCTCGGCGGCGATGCAGCGGTAGCCCATGCGAAAGAGCCACTGGCAGCCTTCCTTTTTCAATGTCTTATGAAGTGCGGTTTCACCAGGCATCGGCACTCCTTTGCCCTTTTTCAGGAAGATTCAAACAACGCATCCGGGGATGACATACGAACTGGGATGATGCCCGCGCCGGCTTTCATCGGAAGAGAAGACCCCCTCCCCAACCCTCCCCCGCGCATACGCGGGGGAGGGAGTAGGATTTAAGGGGGCGCGGTGATCACGGCTCACTCGCACCATTCCATTTTCGTCCATCGGGCGATGGTTGATCGGATGCCGACTCTCAACATACTTTTTCCAACCATTTACTCAAGTTCGTCCCCCGCGCTGACCGATAGGATCGGTAGGCTGTGGGTCTTCGGTCGTTAGCGGCCGGGCAGCCTGATTGCGGAGACCGGTGTTACGGCGAGCACCGGTCTTCTTTTTTGCGCCCATCCAGCCACATTCAGCCGGCATTTACTTACTTCGGATCAGACGCCGGCTGCGGCGCGGGCGCTATTCGCAACAGCGCCGGTTCGATCCAGTTGAATCGGTCCTGCGTGTCGCCGTTTTTCCCGTAATCCACCTCCAAGGTGATCGTTTTCGCGTCATCGAGCGGGACAATGACCGGCGAAACCAGTTCCCCACCCGCTTTGATTCCCTTTCGCTCATACGCCACATGATCATCCAGAAGGATGCGGGCCGTGACATCCGCCAAGGCGCCGTGCCCGTCGATGGCATATTGGGTGCGGAACGTGTGATATCCCGCGGGAATCGCAAAACGCAAGCGCGAATACGCATGCACCCCGATGCCGCGATCGTAGGTCGTGCGGCCGAAGCGGATCGGTTCTCCGGTGACGGATCGATTCATCATCGCCGGCCAGGTGAGTGTGAACTGAGGAATCTGAATCGACTCCAGAGGCGTCAAGGATGAAAGCCACACGAGCGGACCATTGACCTGTTCGATGGACCGTACATTCTCCAGCGCGATCTTGTGCGATGAATCACCCGCCCGATCATCAATCGAGAAGGTGAAGCCCAGGCTGCTTCCACTCAATTGCACCTCACGCGCGACAAAGGAGGAACCATCGGTCAGGCTCAGGCGATATCCCTTTGCAGGCGCGACATGTGGAGGGCCAGCCGCCGCAAAGACAAGCGTTGATACGGCACCCAGGGGGACGGGAGTCGTTTCGCCGCCAACACTGAGCGTGAGCGTCTGCTCGCTCATGCCCGTGACGATCCCGGCCACCATGTCCCCATTGGTCAGGCGGGCGACATCCTGCGTTGGCAGTTTTTCGTGCGAGGGAACGCTCGTGCCACGGCGGGCAATGGCGCTCAGCCGCTTGAGGGGAATCTCAAGTGTTCCCAAGGCGGGACTTTGCCATGCGAGGCGCTCGCCGTCGATTCGCACAGGCGCGCCGGCCAGCCGATCCTGATCGACGAGATACACGACAAAATCACCGGCGGCCGCCGCATGAGTTGAACCTGTTTCGTCAGGCGATGCGGAATTGAGCAAGCTCCCTTCCCCTTCAATTCGTTGCAGACTGACAAAGCGATCCAGCGGAATTGTCCGCCGTCCCTTGTCGGTGATGACGATCAGACCCTGCTCATCAAGTTGCCGGGGAATCACGGACTGCCGGGACAGATCGGCGGTGGTCAACGTCCAGTCGCCGGCGTCATCGCCGTATACCGATGCGCCAAGTGTGAGCATGACCGCGGACGCACATGCCAACGCCACCATCCATCGGGTAATGCTCAACCCTTTCATGATCCCGGTCCTTTGCCGTTGAACACCGGCAGATAGCGATTGGGCATCTGAAGAACGATCAGCGCGATCGCCGTGCAATACTCCTCACTGATTTCTCCGGCCCAGGCGCCGCTGGGCTGCTGGCGGTCGCAAAGCTCGTCGCGGATCGCCGGGTACCAGTTGGCCCAGTAGTCGCCGCCGGCGAGGAACATCGCCTGGGCGGCGTAGTAGTTGCCGTAAGCTGGGTGCGCGAAGGTCATGCCGCGGCCGGCCCGGAATTGTTTGATGTACTCCAGCCCGCGCTTGAGGTCATCTCCTTCAAAGACGCCCGCGTAATAGAGGCTCGCCACGCCGGCGGCCGAGCGCTCGAAGGCGCTGCCCCCTCCGCTGCCGAAGTTGTTGGCGGTGTATGAAAAACCGCCGTCGGGATTCTGACAGCGCCGCACATAGGCGATCGCCTTGTCGATCACATCCTTCTCGACCTTGATCCCCGCATCCCGCGCGGCCCGCAGCCCCATGATCTCGCAGATCGTCACGGAAATGTCGGCATCGTAGGGGATCGGCAGATAGCGCCACCCCCCTTCCTTGTTCTGACATTTCTCGATGAGCCGCACGGCACGCTGAAGTTTCTCCTTCACCTGGTCGTCGCCGGTCATGCCATA
>CAYTAP010000038.1:19760-21152 GCA_964435775.1 uncultured Tepidisphaeraceae bacterium | reverse complement strand
ATGCGCCGATTCGGCGGCGAGCAGGCCCGATTGCTGCGAATTCTTCACAATATAATCAACGGTTTTGCGAACCGTTTCGCCGTAGCGCCCGCGCCCAGGCAAATTGCCGGCCGACATGAACGCGATGCCGGCGAGGCTTGTGATCCCTGAATGCGCGGCATATCCGGTGCTTGGCGCGCCGAATGAGCCGTCGGGATTCTGATGCGCGGCAAGCCATGCCAGGCCCCTTTCCACGGCGGCCTGCTGGCGCGGGGTGATCTCATCGCCGCGGACCTGGTTGGGGCGCTCGGCAATGCCGATCTTGGCGGCGGTGACGGACGGGTTGGCTGTCGCCTCGTCGCCCCTGGCTGGCGGAGGCGCCAGAACCATCATGGCCGCAACAATAGCGCACGATATTTCATGAATCTTCATGGTCGCTCCGTCTGCTTGATCGCCAGCGAGCGATAATAATCCTCAACGAGCTTCTGATACTTCTGAATCACCGTTTCACCAGCGCCTTCGATGACCGCCTGCCGCTGACGCGGGGTGATGCCGCCCCACTCGGCCATTTTTTCCTTGATGTCCTGCGACAAGTCGGCATTGGTGTTGCCACCGCCGTGCAGGGTGGACTGATTGGCCGCCTGCTTGGATGAATTGGCCTGGGACTGCGCGCCCGAGTCCTTTCCATCCGCCTGCTGATTGCCGGGCTGCTTGCCCTGCGCGTCGGCCGGTTGCTGCTGGCCCTGCGGCTGGCCCTGCCCCGGCCTGGGTGTGGCGCTGACAGTCTTCTGCGATTGCTGGATCAAATCATCCAGATCGATGACGATGCGATCCTGAATCTTCTGCGTTGTGGTGCCCGGATCGGAATTGATCGCCAGACGCTGACGGGATCGCGCCATCCGATCACCCACCAGATGCACATCGCGCTCGACGGGCTCCTGGTCGGGCTGACCGGTGAGGAGATTCTGATCGAGTTCCTGGTTTTCGATCTGCTCCTCCCTGGCCTCCTCGGGAAGCTGGTCCTTGTTGTCCGGCTCCGGACCCAATCCCATCTTTCCATCCGATGCCTTTTTCAACAGGGAGTCCAGCAGGTTTCGCAGCTCGCCCTGTCGGCCGCCGACGGCAACTGTTCTCGCCTTATCGACTTGCCCGGCCGCATCAATCGCCTTGGTCTCTTCGTTGACGGTCAACTGCAGCGCCTTGAGCAGGCGCAGCTCGGCCTCCGTGGGAAGCGATGGCTTGGGCTTGCCATCTCCGCCGCCACCCCCGTTTTGCGCCTGATCAAACTTGCTCTGGCGCGGCTTGATGGCGAGGTTTTTGATCATGTCCTCAAGCTGCTGAACAATGCGCTCCTGACGCGCCTGCGTCAGTTCCCCCGTGCTTCGCTGTGCCAGATCCTCCTTCACGCTTTTC
>CAYTAP010000038.1:17411-19750 GCA_964435775.1 uncultured Tepidisphaeraceae bacterium | reverse complement strand
CGAGGCTCTCTTTCACGTTGTTCATCGACTGGACGATGTCCTTGTTCGCCCAGATATACACAATCGAACCGAGCGAGGAGAGGTCCTCATTGAGCTTAGCCGTCTGATCGACGAGCTTTTGCTGATCCCCCGAAAGCTGGCCGAGGCGAACGAGGTCTTCGCGCTTGAGCGTTTGATCGCCGGCGCCTTTCGCGGCGTTGATGTCGTGCGTTTGTGCGTTGACCTTCTTCTGGGCGTCGCGGATTTTTTCATACGCCTGGCGGATCGTCTCGCGCTGCTGATCGGCGATCTTCTCGTTGATCTTCTTCTGCTGGTCAAGAATCCGCTGCAGCGCCTCCCCGAGCGACGCAAGCGCCCGCACCTGGGATGGATCGTATGCATCGGCGAGCTTCTGGTCATGAAGCGAGACGTTGGCGCGCTCCATCTCCCCGGCGGCGCGGGTGAGATGCCCGGCCGCCTCGGCGCCCGTCGGCATTTCCTCCACCGCCTTGGCGATGTCGCGCGTGTTGCGCTCGGTCTGCTCCTGCGCGGTCGAAAGCTGGCTGAGCGTGGGGACGGGCGCATCGGATGGCTTTTCACGATGCGCCTTCTCCAGCAAATCCGCCAGGAGCTTTTCATCCAGCTTTTTCAAGGCCGCATCCCCTTGAAGATGCAGGTTGTCCAGATTGTGCCCGGCCTGGCGACGGATCAGATTGGCGACCTGCTCGCGCATGGATTCCAGCTTCTTCGACAGCTCCTCCAACTTTCGCTGCTCGGCTTCGCGGAGATCATTGAGGATCATTTGCAGGCCAAGCTCCGCCTGCTTTTGCGCGGCCTGGGCGCTCGCCTGCTGATTATCGCCGGCCGCCTGCGCGGCCTTGCTCTGCTTCTGCGGAACCTGCTGCTGCTGTCCGGTGTCCGCGCCCTGCTTCATCGCATCGGCGGAGGTGGGGTCCGACTTTTGCATCTGCTCGGCCGTCTTGCGCATCTCATCGAGCGACTTTTGCGTCTGCGCCGACAACTCCGCCTGCTCCTTGGCAAGCTTCGCCAGCTTCTCACGATCCTCTCCGCTCATCTGCTCGGGCGTTTTGCCGAGGTTCTTGCGCCCGAGTTCAGCAAGGGATGCCGACAGCTCCTGCTGCTTCTGCAATATCCGTCGAATCGAATCAATGCTGCGCTGAAGGCTGCCGATGTCCTTCATCCGGTCCAGCGCATTTTGAAGCTTCTGCGACGCCTCCTGCTGATTGTCCTGCGCGGTTTTCAGTGTTTTGTCGCGCTCCTCGGAGGTCTTTTTCTGTTCCTCTTGCGACGCATTCGGCGCGGCGCTCTGCTGTTTGGCATTGGCGAGCTGGTTGACCGCATCCTTCATTGACTGGTCGGCCGCCTGGTTCAACTGATCTTCCACATCGCTCGCCAGTTGCCGCAAATCATCGCTCTCCTTGCGCAGATGATTTTCATCCATCCGCCGCCGCATGGCGTCCAGCTTCGAGGTGAGCTGCTTGGTCTGCGAGGCGGCCGTCGTTTGCTGGTTGACCAGCCGATCGAGCACCGCGCGATCCGCCTTGGTCAGTTCACCGTGATCCTTCGTGTCCTTGCGAAAGTCCTCCGTCTCCTGTTTCGTCCGATCCTGGCTGTTGCGCAACTCCACCACCTGCGCCGCGACCACGCGGAACTCCTCGAGAAGCCGATTGGCGAACTGTTCCTGGCTGATGATCGTGATCCGAAGCTTGCCGCTGTCCACCGGCGGGTGAATGACGTGGCCGCTCTTGCCCGGCGCCGCGACGAGCAGGTCGCCGCTGGGCGCCCCGGGCAACAGAAAATTGTCCCGCACGCGCACGGCGTATTCCAACACATCGCCCGGCTGCAGCGCGACCTGATCGAGCTTCGGGAGTTCCCACCCATACGCCAGCCGATAGCGCAGCCGATCCGCGCTGCCATCGACCGGCTTGAAGGTGACCCCCTTCACCCCCCGCTCGCCAACAACCAGCGGAATCTCCCAGCCTCGGCGATCTTCCGGCTTGGGCGTCAATCGCGACACCATGAGCGACGCCGCGTCGATGCCATAATCGTCGTCCGCGACCGCCTGCAACGGGATCGTCGCTTCGGCGGTCCGTTCCTCATTGCGGCGCGGGTTTTCAATCTGAACCGTCGGGCTCATGTCCGGCTTGACGATCAGCTCAAACTCCTCCAGCGCGATGTTGTGAAACCCGTGCGTGTCGGTGGCGCGAAGATGAAACCGCATCGAGCGGTCGGCCGACCAAACCCCGGCGGCCGTCGTGGGATTGACCATCGTCCATGCAACCACCGGCAACGCGGATTGCGCGGAAGCGCCGTCCGAAGTCATCGCACCGCCGATCGCG
>CAYTAP010000038.1:11272-17401 GCA_964435775.1 uncultured Tepidisphaeraceae bacterium | reverse complement strand
GGCGTCGAAGCACTGTGGTTCGGCGATTGCGCCGCGCTGGTGAAGCGTCCCGATGCGCCGGTGGAAATTGTCGGCGATGCGCTGGACAAGCGGCAGGCCGAAGCGCGCCGCGTGGCAAGGCTGTCGGAGAAGCACGGCCTGTCGCCCGCCGCCGGCATCAACTCCAAAGGATGGGATGGATCCAACGGTTGATTGAAACTGACCTTCACCCGCACGCCCGAACCCGTCGCGGCGATCGCCGGCGCGGTTGTCAAATCAGTGGAAACAACCTGCCCCCTCGCGTATGGCGGCGGCGTAATCTCCGCCACAATATGCCCAATCGCCAGTCGCGGCACCACGCGAATCGGATGCGGCGCGATCCGGTCATCCCCCGCCTCCACCCAGAACGTCAACTCGCCGCCGGCCGCCGTGGTGTCGAGCGTCGCCGCGTAGGTCCCATCCGCGCCTCGCACCATTTCCTGCAACTGCTCGCGCCCAGCGCCGGCGCGGGAGTGAAGGATCACCTTCCGCGAAGAGGAATCGCCACGCGTCAGCCGAACGGAGACCGGCACGGATTGCCCCACGGGCACAAGATCGGGCGTATCGCCGAGCAGTTCAATTTGCACGCTCTTCGGCCAGGCCAGGGCATGGAAGGGTGTGAAGAGCCGCGACGCGGCGATGTTCAGTAGCCTCGGATTGCAATGGTTGACGAGCAGCGCGACGCCGAGAATGACGAGGAGCGAGCAGCACGCCGCGCCCAGGGAATACCAGACCGGCCGACGTTCGATGGCCCGCGACAGATCAAGCGACGACGCCATCGCGGTGGCTTCGGCCACGACGCGATCCTTCATCACCTGCGACCCCGGTTGGTCCTGTTTCAGAAAATTGACCGTGCTGCGAAGGCGATCATCAAACTGAGGGAACGCGTGTTCCAATCGCCCGGCAATGTCGCCGATCGACATCTGCGTCAGGGCGGGGGTGATGATCCAGCGCCATGTCGCATAACCAATCGCGCCCAGCGCCGCGGCGATGACGACAACACGCGGCAAGGCGGGAAGGTTCAGGAGATAATCGGCGAGAATGACCAGCAGGAGCAGCGTGATGCCCGCCGCGCATACGACTCCGGCGCCGAACGCGAGGGCGAACCATCGCACCTTTTGGCGGATCGAGTGCAGCGAGTTGACCAATTGTGTTGGCGGCATGACTGACTCCGGCACCGATTCAACGCGCTTTGTAGGGTCCGTGGTACTCCGCGGACCATTCCGGCATCGCGGCGATGGTCCGCGGAGTACCACGGACCCTACGAAAACTACACCATCCCGTACATCTTACGCACGATCCATTCGCTTGTGATGAGCAGGACGAACAGCGCCATCACCAGCGGAGCATTCCAGAGCGGTTCGCTCGAACGAAGCGGAATCACCCGCGCTGCGCTCGGGATCGCCTCCAACTCCGCCGGCGCGGCCGACAGGTCAATCGTCCTGCCCAACGTCTCCCCCGCCAGGCGCGACAAAAGCACCCGATCCACGCGCGGCTGCTGCAACTCCAATCGGGGGATGCTCACCGAAAACGGCAGCTCGGCGAACCCATCCACGCCGGCGAGTTTTGCCGTATACCGCCCGACGCGGTCAGCCGTGAACGAACCGGAGTATTGCTCCAATTGCCCGGGTTGGCGCATCAGGCTCTCCTGCCGGACAAGCTGCCCCTGCTCGTTGATCACTTCGACGCGCAAGGTCTCTGGAAGTTGCTGCTGAAGTTGCGGATCAAGAACACGGGCCATCAGTTGCACCTGTTCGCCAAGCTCATAATCCGGCCGCAGGGAGGTGAACGTCACGCCGCGCTGCCCCAGTTTTTTGCTGCGGGCGAGGTAGCGGATCTGCTGAATCCAGTAGGTGTCGAAGATCGATTCGCCGGTGTAAAAGCGCCAGCGCCACGAATCGTCGATGGCCGAAAAGAGCGTCCGCCCCGCGCCAAAACGCCCCAGGACAAGAATCGGCGCCTTGCGCCCATCGGGTCCGAGGTCCGTCGGATGTTCGGCATAGACCTCGCCGACACCGGGCTTGGCCGCGATTCCACGGTCATACCAGAAAACCGACGGCAGCGCCGTGGCGATATAGCGGGCATTCACCTTCCGATCGGCGAAGAATCGAAAGATGCTCGACGACTGCCCGTCGCTGGTCAGCACCGGGCGAAAGCCATGCGTGATCTCGGCCAGTGGATCGGTCGATTGGGCATGGGTGATCGAGACGGGAAGAACCGCCTCGATGGGCGTGTTGCGATACGCCTGCGGCGACCAGCGCGGGCCGGCGACCATGCCAAAGCCGCCTCCCTTGCGCGAGACGAAATCGGCGATGAGCTGCAACTGGGCGTCGGTGAACTGCCGCGGATCGACATCCCCCAGCAAAATGACATCATACTTGAGCATCTCCTCCATCGTCTCAGGGAAGCGCGTGATCGGGCCGGGGAAATCGCCCGAAGGCGGATCCCCCTCCTGAGCGAACGTGGGGTCGGCGCTCGTGAGCAGACAGGAGATGTTGACCGTCTTCTCCCGCAGCATTTCATTTTTCAAAAAGCGGTAATCCCATCGAGGATATCCATCGACGTAGAGCAGGTTCACCTTCGCATCAAGCACCTGCGTCTGGGCGATGCGCGTGTTGTCCTGCTCATCGATTTCGCCCGGCTGTACAACCGCCTGCACGACAATATCCAGCGGGCCGACGTGATCGGGCTTGAACTGAAGCTCCACCGTTTGTGGACGATCATCGGCCAATTCAACCGTCTGCTCGACCGGCGAACCATCCGCCTGGCGCAGCGGTTGACCGGTCGCCTTGTTGGTCAGCACCAGCTTCACCGGATGCCCCGTTGCAAACCCATCCCCGCGCACAACCGCTTTCAAATTGACAATGTCCCCCTCGAATGCCGCATCCTGCACATCGACCGACTGCACAACGATGTTCTTCGGCGCCTCATCGGAACCAATCGCGATCGGATAGACCTTCACCCCATACGCCTTCACCGCCGCCAGCGCCTCGGGCGAAGCCGGCACGGGCGTTTCGCGCCCGTCGGTCAGCACCACCACGCCCGCCAGCCGCTGGCCTTGCAGGTCGCTCAACACCGTCTGCAAAGCGCCCAGCACGCGCGTCGATGAGCCATCGGGCTTCAGCGCGGCAAGTTCCCGTTCGGCCATGCGAATGCCGGCGGCACCCGCATCATCCGCCTGCGGCGAGGGGGACTTCTCCTCGTCAACAACGGCCAGCGGACGGGCATCGCGGTCAAAATCATAGAGCCGCACCGTGTGATGCCGAGAGAGGTTTTGAAGCAGCGCCGCATCATCCCCGGCGAGCAGTCGCTCGGCCGCTTGGAGGCGGGTAAGGGGCTTGTCCGCGCTTCCGGCATCGCGCACGCGCATGCTGATGCTTTTGTCGATCATCACCGCCAGCACGGATGGCTCGGTCCGGCTTTGCTGCCGCGTGACGACGGGATTGTTCAACAGCGCAAGAATGAGAAGGAGCAACGTCCCGCGCATGATCCCCAATACCACGCGCACCGGGCGGGATCGTCCCTCGCGGCGATAGATGAAGTGGATCAGCCACACAATCAACGCGAACAACGCTAGGTTCCAGAGCGTCGCGCCCCACCCCGGCTGATTGAACAGCCGATCGAGCGCCTCCTGCCCCGGCCAATGGGGGTTGAATCCAAGACTCCACTGCCCGGAGTCCAGGAAGCCTCGATCAAGACCGAAGATGAACTCAATCCAACGCATGAATCAATCAGTACGCATTCACGCGGCCGCCTTGCGCCGCTGATGCCCAAACCGCATCGCCATGAAACTTTCCAACGCAACCAAGCTGAACAGCGCCACCATCACCGTCCAGCCATAATCCTCGCCGGCCGATTGTTGCGCGGCGAGGGGCGGCAGGTGGTCGCCCAGCATCGTCAAATCAATATTGCCCAGCGCCCGACGCAGGGCATTGTCATCAAGCGTTCGCACATCCGCTTCATCTGAAGGTACGTTCACCGCAATGGGGATGGACCGCTCCCCCGCCTTGAGCAAATATAACCCCGGCCGATCAATGGGGTCACTTTGATAATGGGCTTGCCCATCCGCCGCCGTCACCGAATCGAGCGGCAACTCCTTCAATTGCGCATCGGTCAACGTCGGCACTCCCGTCAACTTCACCCGCGCCGGAATCCGCAGCCGCTCGCCCACCGCCAGGTTCATCCAGTCATCGCCGGCCGTCACGCTGTGGCTGACCAGCTCGTGCATAAGCGTGACATACGCGGGCTTGGCCGGGAAGCTCGTCCAATCCGCGTTGGCGGTGGTGGTGACAAAAACGATGTGCCCATCGCCCAGCGGCTGGACGGTGATGGCGGGGTCCAGACGCGGCGATGCGCCTGAATCGGATGCCGCGGCGGCATTGGCGCTGGATGATGTGCCACGCGGGAGGTAGTTCAAAATGCGCGACACCGACAACGCCGCCGAGGGATCAACCTGCCAATACGTGAACACCTGCGCGGTGTCTAGGCCCGACTTTTCCTGACCGCGAAAAATGTCAAGATACGGATGCAGTCGCCCATTCGGTCGGAAGTCAAACAGAAACCCATCCTCCCCGGCGCCGACGCTCACGCGTTTGGCAAGCGCGCCGGGAATCAGCCCAAGGGGAAGCAGCGTGCGATTGTACGCCTCGGCGTTGACCTGCTCCCCCATGAACCAGAGCAGCGCGCCGCCTTGTTGAACAAACGCCTTGAGCTGTTCGGCCTCGCTTTGGGGAACTTGCGCGACATTGGTCAGGATGATCGCGCGATAATCACTCAGCACTTTGTTTGACAGTTGCAGATCACTGATGACCTCCGGCGTGATGTAACTGTCCGTCGCCGTCGTCCGCCCGGGAATGCGCCCCACATCCTGCGATGGCGGCGCCAGCGCCAATTGCAAAAAAGCCGCCGACCCGCTCATCAAACCCATGCCCCGATCCCCCTCCACGAGCAGAACTTTCACATCGGAGGCCACATTGACCACCTGCCGGCGCGTGTCATCCAATTTCAACGGGTTCTCGCTGACCAGCGTGGCGCTGATCACATGCGCCCCGCCCACCGTAAAATGCGCGTTGGGTTGTGTCATCGTCTTCTGCGCATCCAGCTTCACGGCGCCCCCGCCGGGCAGAAGCTGGTCATCCAGCCGCCACTGCAACCGCGGATCAGCGCCTTCGCCGTAGCCGGCAAGCAGGCTCGTAAAATCGGCGCCGAAGCGCGTCGTCACCAGATTGGCGGCCGGTTTGACCGACAACACCGCCTGGTTCCATTGATTTTTCATCCCAAGGTTGAAGTGGGTGATCCGATAAGCCTTCGCCAGTTGTGGCCCCAGCGCCGACAACGCCCCGCTCGCTTCCCTGCCGGGCGCGGCATCCCTGTCGGTCCCGGACGACGCCGCTGCTCCGGTTTCCCATGCGCTGCGCGTGCCGTCGGTCAGGATGTAAAGCCGTTTGTTCGGCTCGGATGATTCATGCGCCACTCGCAGCGCCTCCTGCAGCGCGCCGGCGAGATCGGTGTCCGAATATGTTTGTTGAACGCGATCCACAGCCGCGCGGGCGTCATCGAGGTTGAACATCGGATGCGCGACGATCGCGCTGGCGGGGCGCGCCGCCGTGATCAACGCGACTGATTCCCCCCCCGAGGAAAGCCGGTCGATCAGTTGCCTGGCGAGATTCTTCGCTTGATCCAGATGCGTGGCCGCCTCAACGCGTTGAACCGGATACGCCATCGAATAACTGTTGTCGATGACAATGACGCTCAACCCCGTGCGCCGTCCGACCAGCCCCGCCAGGCCGCTGCGATCACACCCCATCGGCCTGGCCAGCGCCAGGCCCAGCAAGAGCATGACCAGGCATCGCGTCGCCAGCAGCAGCCATTGTTCAAACTTCAGCCGCCGCCGGTTTTTCTTCATCGCCGCCAGCAGATATTCCATCGCCGCCCACGGCACGACCTTGTAACGCCGACGGTTGAGGATGTGGATGAGAATCGGAATTGCGACCAGCGCCGCCCCGGCGTACAAGAACGCGGGGGTGAGGAGGGCGGATGCAAGTGGGAGGTGGGAAGTGGGAAGTGGGAAGTAAAACAACATGGAAGCCAGTGGGAGGTGGCAAGTGGCAA
>CAYTAP010000038.1:0-11262 GCA_964435775.1 uncultured Tepidisphaeraceae bacterium | reverse complement strand
GAATGGCGACGAGCGCCGCCCCGGCGTAGAAAAATGCCGGAGTGAGGAGGACTGCCGCGAGTAGGCAGTAGGCGGGAGGCAGTAGGCAGAAAATGGTCATTACGTCATTGGCTCCGTCGTCGCATATCCGCTTATCATCACCAAGTCTCGTTTGGTTCCGCCTTCGGTTCTCTCCCTACTTCCTACTTCCTACTTCCTACTTCCTTCTGCCATCCGCCTTCTGCCTTCTGCCTTCTGCCTTCTGCCTACCGGCCCTACTTCATCCCCGCGCTCCGCGTTGCCAGGAAACCGCTGAGGGCGGTGTCGAGCGAGTCGCCGCTGTTCATCAGAACATGGTCGATCCGCATTCCGCGGCACATCTTCTTGAGCGCTTCCGTGAAGCTCGCCAGTTGCGCAAGATACCCTTCGCGCAAACTCCGCGGCTCAGTCAGCAAATCCCCGGCCGACTCCAGGCCTTTGAAAAGCGTGACATCATCAAACGGAAACTCGACCTCCTGCGGATCAAGAATCTGAAACACCATGAGCTCATGCTTCTTGTACCGCAGGTGGCGCAGCCCCTGCTTGATGCTTTCAATGTCATCGAAGAAGTCGCTCAGCAGGACGATCAAACTCCGATGATGCAATTTCTCGGCCAATTGATCGAGGATCCGCCCCGTGTTCGTCTTGTGCAGTCGTGGCGTCTGCTGAAGCTCGTGAATGATCACCTTCCACTGCGCCGGCGAATTGCTCGGCTTGAAATAACGCGACAGCGCCTCATCAAACACCGCCAGCCCCACCGAATCCTGCTGCTGGATCGCCATGTAGGACAGCGCCGCCGCGATCGCCGTCGCGTGATCGTATTTCGTCCAGATCGCGCCATCCTCGCCGACCACCGACCCAAACCCCATCGATTCGCTGGCATCGACGATGCAGATCAAATGAAGGTTCGTCTCCTCCAGATATTGCTTGAGATAAATCTTGTCGGTCTTGCCGAGCACCTTCCAATCGACGTGCCGGATGTCATCCCCCTGGGCGTAAGGGCGATGCTGCGCGAACTCGACGCTGATCCCCTGTTGCGGCGAGCGATGCATCCCCGCCGTCAACCCCTCCACAATCAACCGGGCGCGCAAATCAAGCGACCCCACCCGCGCCAGAGTGCGCGGGTCGAGGTATTTGCGGTAATCGATTTCTTGGCCTTGGGCGGCGGTGGCCATGTTTACTCCTGCGGGAACTCGTCAGGCGAGATGGTCAGGATCATGCCGACATCAAGTAGATCCTGGCGGGGGACGACATCCTCCGCGATGGACCAGACCCGCTGCTGGCGCTCAGGGTGGCCCACGCCACTAAAATGATCCCACAACACCTCGAATCGGTAGCGATTCCCACGGACGTGCTCGGAGCTCACTTGCGCGCCAGGCAATTCGCGGCGCAACGCATTTTCCAGTGCCACGACAAACGCGGGGGTCTGGCTCACAGTTGTCTTAGCCATTGATTTACCTCCTTTACAGTGTTCAAGAATCGTCTCGCATCCGCAACCGGCGCTTGCACAGGCGAATATCGCGCGAAAACCGTCCACTCTTCGCAAACCGCGCGGAAGCTTGGCCACGGAGATCCGCCACTGGCATTGCGGATGGATTCCAGCTTGGCCCGCACTTCGGGCAGAAATGCCAACATCCCGTCAAGGTCGTGGCTATAGAGCAGTCCATGCACTTCTCGATCCGGCGCGGATAATTTGGCTCGATCAACGCGCCCGCCCAAATTGGGGTGACGCTCCAGCAGCAACGCTTTGAGTATACATTCAACCGTAAGTCCACCCATGTACATTGCGCCATTCATTCGAGCGTTGTGCCCGCTTGCCAAAAGCAACCGAGCGTCATCCAGGCGAAGCGATGCCACCGATCGGAGTTGTCCGGGTGTCAAGCTCTGCCTTGTGAAAATGTCGCGACGTTTGGCCATGGTAATGATGCAGTATTGTTCACCCCCCCGCCGAATCCTTCATCAGCCGCGCCATGTTCCTGTCCAGCTCATCGTATTGCTGCCGCGGAATGTGCTCCATCAATCGTTGCACGATCACGTCGCTCTTCACCCCCTCGGCCTCGGCGTTGAAGTTGGTCACGATTCGATGCCGCAACACCGGCAGCGCCACCTGCCGGATATCCTCCGTGCTGACGTGATAGCGCCCCTTCAAAAGCGCCCGCGCCTTGCCGGCGAGGATCAAGTATTGGGATGCCCGCGGGCCAGCGCCCCAGGCGACGAACTCGCTCACGAAATCGGGAACCTGCCCCTCCCCTTTGCGCGTCAATCGGCTGAATTGCAGGGCGTAGCGGATCACATGGTCGGCCACAGGTACCTTCCGCACGATCTCCTGAAGCAACTGCACCTCCTCGCCGCTAAGGACATGCGACAGCTTCACCTCCCGCCCCGCCGTCGTCAGGCGGACGATTTTGAACTCCTCCTCCTCGGTCGGATATCCCACGTTGATGTTGAACATGAACCGATCGAGCTGCGCCTCGGGCAGCGGATAGGTCCCCTCCTGCTCGATCGGATTCTGCGTCGCCAGCACAAAAAACGGCTGCGGCAACCGATGCTGATTTCCCCCGGCCGTCACCTGGTGCTCCTGCATCGCCTCGAGCAGCGCCGCTTGCGTCTTCGGCGGCGTCCGGTTGATCTCATCGGCCAGGATGACATTCGCGAAGACCGGCCCGCGCACGAAACGCATCGAGCGCTCGCCGGTCGCCTTGTCCTCCTCAATCACCTCGGTGCCGGTGATGTCCGATGGCATGAGATCGGGCGTGAACTGAATCCGATTGAAGCTGAGGCCCAATGTCCGCGAGAGCGTGCTGATGAGCAGCGTCTTGGCGAGCCCCGGCACGCCAACCAAAAGCGCATGCCCGCGACAGAACAGCGCGATGAGCAATTCCTCAATCACCGCATCCTGCCCGACGATCACCTTCCCCAGCTCCGACTTGATCTGCTGATAGCCCTGTTGCAGCTTCTCAACCGCCGCCAGTTCGTCCACCTGCAACTCCGACGCCCGCGGCGATTCCAGCCCGATTGATGATTCCATCCGTTGCTCCTTATGATTGTCCCGGCGAAATAGAGATCGGCGTTCAGTCTATCCGATGGACGCGTCGGACGCATGAAAGTTGCATGGACTCTGCTGAAAGCCAAGCCCGCAGCGTCCCTGCATTACCCCCTCCCCCGCGTACGCGCGGGGGAGGGTTGGGGAGGGGGTCTGATCGATCCTGCGGGGAAGCCCCCTCCCTGCCCTCCCCCGGCGTACCGGGGGAGGGATAAGATTGAGGGCTCATGCATTGATCCAACACCAACCCCACAGGAATCACCTTGCCCGAACTCCCTGAAGTCCAAACCATCGTCAATACACTCTCGCCGCTATTGGCCAAGCGTAGGATCATTTCGGCAACTCTTGCGCGCAGGGACATCCTGACGCCTCCCATCGCCGACTTCCCCGGTTCAATCGTAGGCCGACGCCTCGCCTCGATCACCCGCCGCGGCAAACGCATTGTCTTTACGCTCGACAACGCCAACCGGTTTTACATCCATCTGGGAATGTCCGGCCGACTCGTGCTGGCTGATCCCATCGTTCCTCCGCCGCGCCATACCCATTTTGTTGCCCGCTTCGACATCACCAATGCGTGCGAACTCCGTTTCACCGATCCGCGCCGATTCGGGGGCATCTGGTGGCTGGGCGATGACGCTACTCAAGAGGACGGCATGGGACCGGAACCGCTGACGCTTCGCCCGGTGCAATTGGAAAGGCTATTGTCCCGCACCGCCCGCCCGATCAAGAGCGCCCTCCTCGATCAATCCCTCATCGCCGGACTCGGCAACATCTACGTCGATGAATCGCTGCACGCGGCCGGCATTCATCCGCTGATCCCCGCGCATTCCCTCAACATGGACCAAATCCGCCGGCTCAACCGCGCGATTAAACTGATCCTCCGCCGGGCGATCCGCCATCGCGGCTCCACCCTCCGCGACTACCGCGACGCCGCCGGCCAGCCCGGCAACTACCAATCCATCCACCGCGTCTACGCCCGCGCCGCCCTCCCCTGCCTCACCTGCGGCCACCCCATCGAACGCATCGTCCTCGGCGGCCGATCAACACACTTTTGTCCAAACTGCCAGCCTTCCGCCGCATCGTAATCACCAGCCCCAATCCGATTTCTCCGACCAGCCATTTTTGACGATGCGGAATGCATCATCTGCCGAGAAGAGACCGACCTTGCCATTGGCGCACAGGATGTTCACGCTCGCCTGGTCGTCATCACTCTCTTCATACGCCACCACGGCCAGCGGGTTCCCCTCCTTTTCATAGCCGAAATAGACATAGTGCTTGCCGGCCACCGGGCAGATCAACGTCTCGGCCGAGATGCCCACCTTCTCCAAGTCCTCCAATGCCTTGGGGCCATGCCCCTTGTGCTCGGCGGCATAGAGCCGCACCGCCTGGCCAATCTGACGAAGGTTGGATGCCGATCTGATATTTCGCTGCTCGGGCGTCATCTTCTCAACCGGTATTTCAGCTTTCGGCTTGGTCTGGTCATCCACCCTGTACCCCTTGGGAATCTTCAACGTGAAAACGCCCGTGTCGAAGTTCGGGTTGTTCGCCACGATTTTGGCGGCGCGATAATGGTTGCGCGACACCGGTTCATTCGGCTGATGAATGACTGCCACCGCTTCTTTGGGATACCACACGCCCGGCGCAACTTCCTCCAGTTTGAGAATGCGATGGTCCATCTGTGGACGGTCCTGCGATCCGGAGTGGATGTAAAACCTGATCAGCGAATACCCTCGCGCCGGATCGACCCACCAAGTCCACTCCATATGACCCTTCCCCCCGATGCTCAACTTCAACGCATCAACACCCTCCCACTTGTCCTTCACCAGCGTCACAGGGGTGCCTGGAACAGTCTGGGCGAGATGACCCAGCCCCGTCATTTGCTCCGCGAGCGATATGAGCACATTGGAATATGTAGCACCGCTGAAATTGTTATTTTCAAGCATCGGTTGGCGCGTCGCATTGATTACCGCACGATGCACATTGAAAGTATGTCCGTGGTATCCTTCGGTGATGACAAGAGTGACGCCAGTTTTCCCATCGAAAGCGGTTGAAAAAGAAGCCTCCCCATAAGGCGCCGGGCCGCCGATCCACGGATTCACCTGCTTGAAGACATCCAACCGCGCCTTGCCGTCGCGGCGGCAATCCGTCCAATAGGCCCCCTTCGCGCCAACCGGCGTGCGCTTCCACTTCCCATCCTTTGTTTGCACCTCCTGCCAGTATTCCCCCTCCACATAGAGATTGTGCAGCTTCTTCTCATTCTCCGCGATGTGCCTGATCAGTTCCTTCACATCCGGCGACAGCTCCCGCGTCGTCGGCGCTGTTGTGGTCGTCGACTGGGCAATGACGACCGATGCGGCCATCCCCATCATTCCCAACATCACCGCCAACGCATAACAGATCATCCGGCGCATGGCTCTTCCCCGGCATGGGACATCGTGCGACTTGACCGGTCATTGTATGACAGCGGGTGGGATTACCAAGATAAAAATAACCTGTGTGGGCGGATCACATCTTGAACGAATGGCCCACAACGTAGCACGGCCATCCTGGTCGTGGTCCGCGGTATTCTGCGGACATCGGATGATACGCCATCCGAGAGGCAAGAGCGGAGTGCTCTTTTTTTGTTGCATACGAGTTGCATCTCGCTCTTGTTGTATCGCCCGGGTGCGGCGGATGGTTCGGACATACCGAACCCACGGGCGGGACGCCCGTGCTACGTCAAATGCACGACGCCGTGCCCATTCATAGCGCCACGCGTCACAGGCACACGAGCGGAGGCGCGATGAGTCAACCCTCTCGTCGCCACGGCCGCGTCGCGCGGGTGAGACGGTCGCGGAGCGCCACCCATTGCGGCTGGTTCGGCGGCATTTCAATAAGGATGGGGAGCGACGATCGTTGATCCAGTTCCCGCAAGGTCGCATATAGCCGGTGCGCATAATCCGTCGGGTTGTTCGGCATGAAATGAATGTGCGCGTCATCCCCCATTGGCATTCCATCGGCGTCACTGATGAGCAGCAATCGTTCGCCAGCCTTCACCTGATTCAAGACCTGATCCCGCTCGGAGGTTTCGAACCGATACGCCGGCGCGACCGGCGCATAATGCACCGGCAGCCGTCCGGGGCTCAGAAGCGCGCCCCGGGCGGGCGACGAATCACCCGCCACTTCAATCGGTCCAATGACCGCTTCAATCTGCACCCGTGTGATATGCCCCGGCCGAAGGATGCGGGGGATATCGCCGCTGACATCGAGCACCGTCGATTCGATCCCCACCGCGCACGCCCCGCCGTCGAGGATGAAATCGACCGCATCCCCCAGTTCGGCGCGGACATGCTCAGCCGTCGTTGGACTGATTCGATTGGATCGATTCGCGCTCGGCGCCGCGACCGGCCCGTCAAACGCCGCGAGCAGCGCCAGCGCCAAGGGATGATCCGGCATCCGCAGCCCCACCGTCGCCCCGCCGCCAGTCGCCTCATCGACAATCTCGCCGGTCTTGGGAACCACAAGCGTCAGCGGCCCCGGCCAGAAGTGTTGCGCCAAGACCCGCGTCACATCCGACCATCGCGCCGCATATCGTTTGGCAACCACCACGCCGGCGACGTGTACGATGAGTGGATTATTCGCCGGCCGACCTTTCACCGCGAAGACCCGTCGAACCGCATTCGCGTTTCGAGCATCGGCACCGAGGCCATAGACCGTCTCGGTGGGAAACGCGACGAGGCCGCCCCGTTTCAATACCTCCGCGGCCCGCTCCACGTTCGTCATGGTCAAAGGATATCCTCGCCGGGCGATTGGGGCCATGCTTCGGCGGCGTTCACCACGTCCCGCACAACCTTCCCCAATTGGCTGAGCGCCAGCGATGTCGCGCCGCGCAAACGCCACAAGGCGGCGATGGACAGGGGATGAAAAAGCAGGAGCGCCGCCACCGCGATCGGGCGGGTTCGGCCGCGATCGTCGATGAGGTGCATCAGGCGCGGATCGAGCGTCTGGTCGGCGGTGTCGGAGATGGCGCGGATCACGAGCAGCGGACAGCGCCAATTCCGCTGTGTGACCGGATCGAAGGTGTCGATATCCTTTGCCATTCGCCTGCGGATCGGCCCGCTTTCCATATCCACAACCAAAGCCCCCTCCTTGGAAAACAGCGCCGCCTTTTCAGCGGGCGTGGAGATGATCCGATCCGCCCCGTGAATCGTTCCGCGCCGGGCCAAACCCGCCTCCACCGGCGGCAACGACGCCGGCCACGTTGCATCGCCGGGATCGATCACGGCATCGCCAACGGCCAGCGATGGATCGAGCGCCCCTCCCAGTCCCGCCAGAATAATCCCGCGCACCTCGTCGGGATTGTGCTGACGCAGCGCCTCCTCCAGATGCTTCGTGCCGGGACCGATGACCTCCACGCGCGCATCCAACCCCCGCACCGCCGCGCGCATCGCCTTCGCCTCGATCTCCAGCGCGGCCAGAATGAGCAGGTATCGCGATGGCATCAGTAGCTTCATCAACCCGGCGAGGCACTGGCGACACGTGGCACGGGCGGCCCGCCCGTGGCCCGTGGTACGCCACGGGCATCGGACGATACCCCATCCGATTTTGTAGGGTCCGTGGTACTCCGCGGACCATCGCTGTCGACATGAAGAGTGTCCGCAGAGGACTGCGGGCCCTACAAAACTCATCACGTCCCGCGAATCTGCAACAGCGCCGTCGCCGCCGCCAGGCGCACTTCGGCGTCGGAATCCTTCAGCAGCTTCCCGAGGATCGGCTGGGCATCGGCTCGCCCGATCGCGCCAAACGCCAGCGCCGCCAGCGCCCTTTGCCGCGCGTCGCTGCTGTCGGCGCCGATCAGCGCCACGCCATACCCTTCATCCCGCCCGAGCATCCCCATCGCCCGCGCCGCGACGAGGCTCAACTCCGCATAATCGCTCACAAGCGAGGACCGCACCGACTGCCGCACCCGCTGATCCCGCGGCTCGGCCAGCGCGAGCGTCGCGACGATCTGATCATCAGGATGCGCGCTGACGCTGAACGCAACAAGCGTCTCCAACCCAAGATGATCGTGCAATCGCCACAGCGCCTCGGCCGCCTGGAGGCGCACCGTCGCCTTCGGATCACCCAGCATCGGCCGAAGCACGTTCACCGCGCTCGGCTCCTCCAATCGCCCCAGCACCATCGCCACATCCGCGCGGACATGCGGATCAAAATCCTGCGCCAGCTTTTCCAACTCCGCGCTCAGATGCGTATCCCCCAGGCGATGCAGCGCATACCGCGCCGCCACGCGGACATGGCGATTGGGTTCATCCGCCAGCTTCAAGAGCTTGGCATGCGCCGCAGCCAGCTTCAAATCCCCGGCCACCATCGCCGCGGAAAATTGGACGACAGGCTCGGGATCATCCAGCGCTTTGAGCACCTGCGCTTCCCCGGCGGCGCGAATCGTCTTGCCGATCGCCTCCACCGCATGGGCGCGAAGGATTGGATCCTCGGCGACGAGATCCTCCGACAATACCCGCCGCGCCTCGGCTTGCAGCGCCGGATCGATCGGCGTCGCCACCGCCGCCGGATACGCCGGCGGCGGCTTGGGCTGCTTCATCTGCTTGCCCGGCGTTTTCGCCCGCCCCCCATTGGCGCACCCCAACAGCGCGATGACGCCAAACAAGCTCACGACCAGCACAAGCGACCTCACCCATGCACCTAAGCCGACACATTTATGATTTTCCCCCTCTCCCGCGTACGCGCGGGGGAGGGTTGGGGAGGGGGCTCCGCATGCTCCACGCAAGACCCCCTCCCTGCCCTCCCCCGGAGTACCGGGGGAGGGAATGGAAGGCCTGGCTATCGCAAATAGGTTTCTCCTCTTCAATCGCCCCATCGCCGTTCCCATCATTCCTCCTCCCGCGCGAAATACTCCGCTTCCAATTGCTTCAACTCCATCGACATCGCCTCATATTCCTCGCGCATCCCCTTGCCCCGCCTCGCTGATTCACGTTGGTCGGGCGAGGCAAACCACTCCTGCCGCTCGGCCAGCGCCACCTCCGTTTCGGCGATCTTCTCCTCCAATTCCTTCAGCGACAACTTTCTAAACGGCCGGCTCGTTCCATTGGCGCTCGGCTTCTGATTCGACGCCCCCTTTGCAACGTACGCAGCCCCCTTCGCATGCGAGGACTTGCGCTTTGTCCGCTTCTCCGCCTCAGCCGCCTCCTCCGCCGCCCGCTGTTCCAATCGCTTCTGCTTCGCCATCCACGCGCTGTAGTTCCCGTCGAAATCATCCAGCCCCGGCGGCTTCAAGACAAACAATCTCCTCGCGACCTTATCCAAAAAGTATCGATCGTGGCTGACGCATAGGATGGTCCCCTCAATCCCCCGCAGCGCCCCTTCCAACGCCTCGCACGACGCGATGTCCAGATGATTGGTCGGCTCATCGAGCACGAGCACATTCGGCCGATCCATGAGTAATTCCGTCAAGCGCACCCTCGCCCGCTCCCCGCCACTGAGCAGCTTGATCGGCTTGTGCACATCCTCCCCGCGAAACAGGAGCATCGCCAGCGCATCGCGGATCTGCTTCTCCGGAATGACGCGATCCTGTGCGATTTCCTCAAGAACGGTGTTCTCCGGATCAAAATCATCCACCCCCTGATCGTAATACCCGATCTTCAGATTCGCCCCCCAGCGAATGTCGCCGGCATCCGCCTCCCGCGCCCCAAGAAGCACCTCGAGCATCGTCGTCTTCCCCGCCCCGTTGGGGCCGAGAATCCCGATCCGCTCCCCGCGCGTCACATCGAACTTCAACTCGCGCCACAGCTCCTTGTTGTCATAAGACTTCGACAACTCCCGCACCTTCAGCACCTGATCCCCGGCCCGCTGATCGGTGTTGAGCGACAGGTGAATGTGCGACTGCGCCGCCACATCCTTCACCAGCGCATCGCTTTGCAGAAGCCGGTCCAGCCGCTTTTCCCGCCCCTTCGCCTGCCGGGCCCGCTGCCCCGCCTTGAAGCGCCGGACATACTCCGCCTGTTTCTCGATGTCGGCATGCTGTTTTTCATACTCGCGCTGCTGGGTCAATTCCTGCAATTCGCGCTGCTCGACAAACGCCGAATAGTTTCCCTTGAAACTCGCCAGCTTCCGCTGGTTCAACCAGACGATCCGCGTCACAAGCCGATCCAGGAAGTATCGATCGTGGCTGATGAGGAGCACCGCCCCGGTGTACTCCAGCAGATATTTCTCAAGCCAGTCAATGGCCGCGAGGTCCAGGTGATTCGTCGGCTCGTCGAGAAGCAGCAAATCCGGTTCCCCGATGAGGAGTTTCACCAGCGCCAGCCGCGAGCGCTGCCCGCCGGAGAGCGTCGCCACCTTCTGTTCCCAGGTTTCCCTTCCAAGCCCGATTCCCAGGAGCGCCCCCTCCAACCGATGCGTCCAGGCGTATCCCCCCGCCAGATCGAACTCATGCTGCACATTCTGATAGCGCGCCAGCGTCTTCTCGAGGGCCTCATCGGTTTCCTCCCCCATCCGATGTTCGAGCTCCCGCATCTGATGCGACAAAGCGTGGAGCTCGGAAAAGCCCAACTCCGCCTCGTCGAGTACCGTATTGGCCGGATCAAAAACAGGGTCCTGCGACAGATGCCCCAGCTTGACGCCTTTCGCCGTCGCAACGATTCCCGTGTCGGCGGACAAATCACCGGTGAAGAGCTTGAAGATCGACGTCTTCCCCGCTCCATTGGCCCCGATGAGTCCCACCCGCTCGCCCCGATCGATCGACAGATTGAGCCCCTCGAAGAGTACCCGCTCGCCAAAGGTCCTTTCAATATGAGTCAACGTCGCAATGGCCATAAACACCAATTCAGCTTATTCGAGATTTGCCCCCGCGCTTCAACCGCCCGTCACCCATGATAGTGCGGCGCAACGCGCATGGCCATAGGGTTCGGGGTTCAGCGGGAGGGCATTCTCCATGCTCTTTGCGTCTCCGTAGTGAAACCTTCTCCGCCAGACCCAATCGCGCAACAAAAAACCCAAGCTCTCTCAAGCTTGGGTCAATTGATTGATCTTTGACAAGTGAATAGTCGGAAACCGTTTGCCGATGTCGCCATCGACATTCCCAACCCTTTCGGGTTGAACGAGGCTGTGCTGACAATGTCTGAAACAGATCGCTCTGAGACAGTTTCTAAGTAATCCCTTAGAAAGGAGGTGATCCAGCCGCAGGTTCCCCTACGGCTACCTTGTTA
>CAYTAP010000037.1:24290-29751 GCA_964435775.1 uncultured Tepidisphaeraceae bacterium | reverse complement strand
CGCATCATAAAAGATCTTCTGCGCGACGGACTTTTTCCCGCCCCACATCAGACAATTGATGAACTTGCTGACCAGCTTGCTGTTGAAGCGCGGGTCAGGTTTCAGGATTGCTTCGCTCGCCGTGAATTTCTTGAATGCCATAATTCGTATCTACCGTCTCTTATTAAGCCAACCGAACCACTGCAACTCTTAATCGATACCCGATCACTTGTCGCCGCGATGCGATTCAGATGATCTTGCCATCCGCGTCGATCATCGATCTCGCGGCTCATCGCTGCACTTTTTACTTGCCCTTCTTGGCGCCATACTTGCTTCGGCCGCGTTTTCGGCCATCCACGCCGAGGGTGTCAAGCACGCCGCGGACGATGTGGTATCGCACGCCGGGCAGATCGCGGACGCGTCCGCCGCGGACGAGCACGATGCTGTGTTCCTGCAGGTTGTGCTCTTCGCCGGGGATGTAGGCGGTCACTTCCTTGCCGTTGCTCAACCGGATACGGGCGATCTTCCGCAAAGCCGAGTTGGGCTTCTTGGGCGTCATGGTCTTGACCTGGAGGCAGACGCCACGCTTCTGCGGGCACTCCTCAATGTCCTTGACCTTATTAATCCTCGAGAGGCTTCGGCGGGGTTTCTTAATCAGTTGGTTGATCGTCGGCATCGATGATTGCTCTCTATTCGCACAGGTCAGCACTTACAATGGGTTCAAATGCCGGGGTACGCCGGCGTCTGTCGGCCCGAAGGGGCCAATTTCATTGAGGGGGCGAGTATATAGACCCATCCCTCTTGAGGCAAGATGTCAGGTCGGGCAAATGTTGTCAAGCGGGACCGCCGGCGGATGGGCGGTGGCGACACGTGCCGCGCGGGTGGGTGGAAAAGGCCGCGTCCAGCTTGCATTACGCCGGTGTCGCCGCTACAAACCGCCCATTGAATTGGCATCAAAGAGGGGGTTCATGAGGCAAGATGTTAAGCCGGTTTACTGGGCTTGCGATTGAAATTCAACCTGCTGGACAAGCTCGAATCCCTCAGCGCCGATCGTCTGGTGGCTGTGAAGCATGTGACGCTGGCGGAGGAATATCTGGCCGATCACTTTCCAACGTTCCCGGTGCTTCCGGGCGTTTTGATGTTGGAGGCGGCGGCGCAGGCGGCCGGGTGGTTGCTGCATCACCGCCGTCAATTCGGTGGTTCGATGGCGATATTGAAGGATGTCCGGAACGTGAAGTACGGACATTTTGTGGCGCCCGGTGATTTTTTGCGCATCTCGGCGGAGTTCGTCAAGGACACGGACGCGGGAGCGTCCTTTAAAATACTCGGCACGGTGAATGACGCGACCGCCATTGCGGGGAAGATCGAACTGGCTTATTTCAACCTGTGCGACAAGCAGCCGGAGCTTGGCGACCTTGATGTGCAACTGAAGGAATACAATCGCTGTCGATGGACGGTGCTGGCGCCAAGGGAAGTGGCGATATAACTAAACCGGATCGTGGCTTGTACGGCTTGAAGAGACGAACATCCAACAGTTAAAACCAATTGGAGTCATCCATGGCTATTGCTCGGGAAGAGATTTATGACAAGGTTCGCAGCGTTCTCGTGGACGCGCTGGGCGTGGACGAGGAGGATGTGAAGCCGCAGGCGACGCTGCGGGAGGACCTCGGCGCCGAATCCATCGACTTTCTTGATATCGTATTCCGACTCGAAAAGGTCTTCACCACCGATCCGGCCCATCCCTTCAAAATCCCCCGCGGCGAATTGTTTCCCGAAGGATTCGATAAGGATCCCGCGTTCATCCAGGGTGATCGCGTCACCCCGGCGGGGCTGGTGGAACTCAAAAAGCGGATGCCGCACTCGGATTTCACCGAGTTCGAGAAGGATCCGCAGATCAGCAAAATGCAATCGCTGTTCACGGTTGATGCGATCGTGAATTACCTGAATACAAAGTTGAATGGATGAAGGAGGAGTCGGCAGTGGGCAGTGGGCGGTGGGCAGTGAAGAAAGAGGAATGAAGATTCACCACCCGCCTCCTGATGCTTTCGCTTATTTCCCACTGCTGACTGCCCACTGCCGACTGCACACTTTTTGCCCCCATGCGCTGGATCTGGATTGACAAGTTCATCGAGTTCAAGTCCCGCGACCATGCGGTGAGCGTGAAGAACGTGTCGCTGGCCGAGGAGCAGGTGCATGATCTGTATCCGGCATTCCCGATCGCGCCCAACAGCCTGATTGTCGAGGGGATGGCGCAGACGGCCGGGCTGCTTGTAGGGGAGGCGCGGGGGTTTGCCGAGAAGGTGGTGCTGGCGAAGATCGGGCGGGCCACATTCCATCGGCTGGTTCGACCGGGCGAAACGATCACCTTTGAAGCGCGGATCGAACAGTTGAGCGACCAGGGCGCCTCCACGAGCGGGACGGCGAAGGTTGGCGAAGCGCTCGTGGCACAGATCGAATTGATGTTCAGCCATGTCGATCAGAACATGGCGGGGCTGGAGTTTCCCGAGCATAATTTCGTTTTCACGGACCAGTTCAAGGAACTGGTCAAAACGTTCAAGCTCGATGACAATGTGTCGATCTGATGGATGACGCGATTGCGGGGCCGGTGTGTTTCAACGATGGTCGCAGGCATGAGGCGAGTGGTCATAACAGGCGTGGGCGTGGTTTCTCCGCTGGGGATCGGATCGGCGGCGTTCTGGAGTCAGCTCATCGCCGGGCAGCGCGCCGTGCGGCGAATCGCGTCGTTTGATCCAAGCGGCTTTCCCTCCACGATCGGCGGCGAAGTCGGCGAATACAAGATGAGCGACTTCGTTCCCAAGAGCTATCGCAAGGGGACGAAAGTGATGGCGCGCGACATCGAGCTGGCCGTGATCGCAGCCGATGATGCGTTCAAGGATGCGGGGATAAGCACCAAGGCATACACCGAGTCACCGACCATCGCCGCCACGCGATTTGGCTGCAACATCGGCGCGGGGCTGATCAACGCCGATTTGAACGAGTTGACGGCGGCGATGGATACCTCCCGCCAGGCCGACCCCAATCACAATCATCTGGATCTGGGCGCCTGGGGCGAGCGGGGGATGGGGGAATTGACCCCGCTCTGGCTGCTCAAATACCTGCCCAACATGCTCGCGTGCCATGTGACGATCATTCATGGACTCAAGGGACCGAGCAATACAATTACATGCGCCGATGCCAGCAGCCACCTGGCGATTGGGGAGGCGTTCCGCACGATCCAGCGCGGGGCGGCCGACCAGGCGATCTGCGGCGGCGCGGAATCGAAAGTCAGCCCAATGGGATTGGTGCGCCAATGTCTGCTCAAGCGGGTCAGTGAGCGCGGCGATGATCCGGGCGAGGCGGTGCGCCCGTTTGATGCCGATGCCAGCGGCACGGCCTTGGGTGAGGGGGGCGGGTTGTTCATCATCGAGGAACTCGAACACGCAAAAGCGCGCGGGGCAAAGATATACGCTGAAATCGTCGGATTCGCCGCCAGTCAGGACAGCTACAAGGTGACGACGCCGGATCCGAACGGACGTTCCTATGGCAACGCGGTGACCAAGGCGCTGGCGGATGCGAAGATTGCGGCGGGCGATGTGAGCCTGCTCATCCCCCATGGGCTGGGAATCGCGACGCATGATCGCGCCGAGCTGGCGGGATTGACGCGGGCTTTCGGCGATAAGCTCAAGGATGTGCCGCTGGCGGCGCTCAAAGCGCAGACAGGCACGTTGGCCGCCGGCTCCGGACAGGATGCGGCGGCGGCGGTGCTGGCGTTGCATCACGGGGTGGTTCCACCGGCAATCAACACCCGGCGCATCATCGATGGCGGGTCGCTGAATGTCGCACCCGAATCGAGGGCGATGCCGCTGGAGGTGAGCGTCAGCAGCGTCTACAGCCTCGGCGGGCAGAACGCGGCGCTGGTCTTTAGAAAGTTGACGTGACAGGCGACACCATGAACCGAGTTGTGATTACAGGCAGGGGATGGATTACTCCAATGGGACACGCCATCGAGCCCGTCTGGGCGAGGCTGCTGGCCGGAGAATCGGGTATCGCGCCGACCACGCTGTTTGATGCGCGGACTTTTCCGACGACGTTCAGTGCGGAGGTGAAGAACTTCAAGCTGTCGGATCACCTGGGCGCGCGGGCGGGCGACCATGAAGAGGGCGGGCGCAACACGCAGTTCGCGCTGGCCGCGTGCGATCAGGCATGGCGGATGGCGAATTTGCAGGCGGCATCGCTCGACCTGGATCGCGTAGGCATCTATCTCGGATCCGGGGAGGGATCGCTCGATTTCGACGCCTACACAACCGCGGCGCTCTCGTCGTGGCGGGCGGAAACAAGGGATGTGGATGCCGTTAAATGGGCGAAGATCGCGTTTGAACAGATGAGGACGATGCGCGAACTTGAGCAGGAGCCCAACATGCCCCTGTCGCATATTGCTTTGTTGACCGGCGCCTGCGGGCCGGCGTTCAATTGCCTGACGGCGTGCGCCGCAAGCACGCAGGCGATTGGCGAGGCGACGGAAATCCTTCGCCTGGGGAATGCGGACGTCATGCTCTCCGGCGGGGCGCATTCGATGATTCATCCATTTGGAGTGACGGGCTTCAACCGTCTCACCGCGCTATCGACCTTCAACGAGGATCCCCCGCGGGCGAGTCGGCCGTTCGATGCCCATCGCGGCGGGTTTGTCCTGGGCGAAGGCGCTGGCATGGTGGTGCTGGAAACATTGGATCATGCCCGGCGGCGGGGGGCAACGATTCTCGCGGAGATCGTGGGTTACGGATCGACCGCCGACGCGTTTCGGATCACCGATCAGGACCCCGGCGGGCAGGGCGCGGTCGTGGCGATGCAAGCGGCGCTGGCGGACGCGAAGCTCTCGCCATCCGATGTGGATTACATCAACGCCCACGGGACCGGCACCAAGGAGAACGACCGCAACGAAACCGTGGCGATCCGCAACGTCTTCGGCGAAGGCGCCAAGGTCCCGATCAGCAGCATCAAGTCCATGATGGGCCACCTCATCGCGGCGGCGGGAGCCGTGGAACTCATCACCTGTGTCCTGGCGATCCGCGATCAGGTGCTCCCTCCCACGACCAACCTCCAGACGCCGGACCCGGAATGCGACCTGGATTACATTCCCAATCACTCCCGTCCCGCCGCCGTTCGGGTGGCCTTGAGCAATTCATTTGGCTTTGGGGGCCAAAACGACACGATCGTGGTGCGAAGATACGAAGATCAAGCCGGATGAACAGCCACACTAACGGGGGGGTGTTTCGAGTGTCTTGATGGAGTGTGGGGCAAGCGGTGAGTCCGCGCGGGCGCGATGCGTCCATCATGAACCGGAGCTGCGACCGTGGTTCGACGTGTGGCTGCCATTCTGACGATGATGCTGATGTGCTCAGTTTGTCTGGGCGCTGGCGATGCCCAACGCGATCAGGTGGCGGCAGCGACGGCCGAAGCGGTATCGCGCCTGCATGAGCAGATT
>CAYTAP010000037.1:10701-24280 GCA_964435775.1 uncultured Tepidisphaeraceae bacterium | reverse complement strand
AGCAGATTGCCCGAAGTCCGATTGCCTCAAATCTCACGGTGGGGGATCTCCTCAACCAAACCAATTCGGCGGCCGTGCTCGACCAAACGCTCCAACGGTCTCAATTGATCGGCGGTCCGCGCTGGATCAATGGTGGGGTCTGCCAGGTGCGACTTGAAATCTCGGGAACGCGGGTGGTACAGGCTCTGTCGCAAATCGCCGCTTCTCATGGCAAGGCGTCTCCGATCGATGCCCAAATGTTGCAAGCCGCTCTGGCGGACTGGTCGCAGCGCGGTTTTTCGGCATCGGGCTGGAGCGTGGCCGCGGGGTATATCGAACAGATACGCCCTAGGGCTAACGCGTGGCAGGCTGTGCCGGAAGCCGCGAGGAAGCAGGCGGTTCGCGCCGCGGTGGCCGATGGTGTCGAACGATTACTGCACAATGTGAGTCCCGTTGAGCTGACGCATGGAAAAACGATTGGCGATGTGTTGCGCATTCCAGCAGTGGACAGCGCGTTGCGACAATGGCTTTTGAGCCGGCCGCTCACGAATGTGCATTTTCGAGATGACCTGGCGGTGACGGTTGTGCTGTCGTTTTCGCCATCTGAGTTGACGAACACGCTTCAAGCGGCGGTGGCGCTGGAGCAGGATTTTCCGCAGCCGACCAGTGGCGATTGGGATCGGATCGGCGCCGATGTGGCGCGGCTTGCCGGCGTGGCCAGCGGGATTGGACATGTGATGACAGACGCGACGGCTGCGGTCGCTCCAGCTGTCGCCACCACGCGGGCGCAAATCGCAATACCTACCGATGCGCCGCAGTGGGTTGGGCGGCAACTTCAGAGTGAGGGAATTGGGCAAGCCGGGACATCTTATCTGAAAGCGGCGAGGGCGGCCGAGCAAGTGGCGGCGGCGCAGATCAAAAAGCAGGTCGAATCTCTGACGCTGACCGATGCTCTGACGATTTCACAAGCCGCCAAAGGGAACCCTGCGATCGCGCATGCGGTGGACACTGCGCTCGGGCGCGCCCGCGTGGATCGAACGGAATATCGGGAGGATGGGAGCGTGGCGGTCCGGATGACGCTTGATCTGCGCGAGTTGTGGCGGGAATTGGTGAATGTTCAGCCGTAACGCCCCGCGAATCGGTCCGGCGCTCTCCGTTGTCGGGAAAATTCCTCCACACAATAATCAGCGCGGCGGCTCGTTAGAGGATTGCAATGATTACGCGGTTTCCTGCGTCGTGCCGTGTTGGCACGCCGGTCTAGCCGGATGGATGCGGGAGGGCGGAATCGGGTGTCCGAAAGTTAAGGAGTTGTCATGTTTCGTCACATGCGATTGTTTGTTCCCGTCTTGGCGTTGGGCTTTATTGCGGTCATGTCCTACGCCGTTCACGCCGATGATGCGGCCAAACCCGACCAGGCGACCGGCACGATCAGCGGCAAGGTGGTCAACAAGGACAATAGCGCCGTCGCCGATGCCACCATCAAGCTGTTCCCCGCTCCGGCCAAGCATCACAAGAAAGACAAGGCGGCCCCCAACGCGAATGAGAAAAAGGCCCGCCCCGCCCCCGTCGCCGAAACCAAGAGCGACGCCGAAGGTAATTTTACCCTTCCCAACGTCCCGGTCGGCAACTATCGGCTGATCGCGGGCTTGAAGGGCGTCGGCGCTGGACGGGTTGAAGTGGAGGTCAAGGCCGGCGAGACCGCGAACGTGACGGTCACCCTCGAAAAGCATGAGCCACGCAAGCCGAAGCAGGATTAGGTTGCAAATCTCCACCTCTTGGCGACGTCGAACCCGCGTTCCGCTTTTGAGCCGGGTTGATGGCAGCCAAGGGTGGCGAATACCGGCGATTGATCGAGACGGGACCTTCGGGTCCCGTCTTTTATGCGCGTCTGCGTAACCGAGTTCGAACAGATTCCGTTTTCCATGTCAATTTGGGGTGATTTTTGCCAAAATATTTTTCGTGACAGGCTCATGCAATTGTTGTATAATAACGGCAACAGTTCAGATGCGGGTCATTTCAATTTACAGAGGAGCGAGTGATGCGAAGTTTTAATGGTGTTGCATTTGCGGCAGTGATGGCGAGCGGCTCGATGGCGATGGGGGCGGTGGCATATAATGATTTCTTAATCAGTGGGACAGGAACCAATGCAGCCAATGTGACGACGATCGGCTCCGGTTCCTCGGGTTCCCTGCTGAACCAAGCTGATGCCACCACGATGGGAACGCTTTCGACATCTGGCGGTGGCGGTACTGGGGCCGGCGGCAATCCCTCCTCTTGGCCGGTGGGTGAGTCGGCCACCGTGTTTGCGGGCAAGGTTGATAATGTCACAGGGTATATGCATGGCAATGCCACCATGTCGTTCAGCGGGCTGGATGTGAGCAAGACTTATGATCTGGTGCTTGCATCCTATCCTGGAAACCAGCCAACGAATGTCACCGCGTTCACGATTTCAGGAGCGGTTGCTTTCACCAATAGCACAACCGGGCACTTGGCCACGAACGCAACCGCTACCATCATTGAAATCGGCACTACGGTTGCGCATTTTTCGTCTATCACGCCGACAGGGACTGGCAACTCCGGCACCTTTACCATCACGATGGCGGGGACCACTGGTACCGCCCGCGTTAATGCCCTGCGATTGACCAGTGTCCCTGAGCCCGCATCCCTTGGCCTCCTCGGCTTGGGCGGCTTGCTGTTGACAGCACGTCGTCGTCGAATGGCATGATCCGGCTGAACGGATAATTGTGAATCAGACACGAACCCCGCGATAGTTGTCGCGGGGTTCGTTGTAGTATGGGAAGCGGATGGGCAACGGGCATTCGCCGATTGTGGCCGATATGATGGGAGAATGGACCTGCCGGCATTGTCGATCATCGTTCCGACGCTGAACGAGGCGGAGAATCTGCCACTGCTCGTGCCGCGCATTGGCGCGGCGGTGGGGGGGATTGAGTTCGTGGTCGCAGGGGGATACGAGATCATCATCGTGGACGATGACAGCCGGGATCGGACGCCGGCGGTGTGCGCGGAGTTGGCCAAGGCGTATCCGCTGCGACTCATCACCCGTCACAATCCCACGGCGGGGTTGTCTGGCGCTGTGTTGGAGGGGTTCGCGGCCGCGCGGGGGGACATCCTGCTCGTCATGGATGCGGATTTGCAGCATCCGCCGGAGAGCATTGGGGCGCTGATCGCGCCCTTAATTACGGGCAAGAGTGATTTTGTGCTCGGGAGTCGTCATGTAGCCGGGGGGACGACGGCGGGGCGGTGGGGCTGGGCGCGGCGGCTCAACTCCGCCGTGGCAACCGCGTTGGCCCGGCCATTCGCGGGGCGGATGAGCGATCCGATGTCGGGGTTTTTCGCGCTTCGACGCGCAACGCTGGATCAAGCGAGGCGTCTGACGCCGCTGGGATACAAGATCGGTCTCGAGCTCATGTGCAAGTGCCGGATTCAACATCCGGTGGAGGTGCCGATCGCTTTTGGATTGCGCGCCAAGGGAGAGTCGAAGCTGAGCTTGAAGGAGCAGTTTCGCTATCTGGAACATCTGAGCCGCCTCTATGATTTTTCGTTTCCGCGGGCGTCGCCGATCCTGAAGTTTCTGATTGTGCTGGGGGCGTCGTGGTTTGTCGGGCTGGCGGCGTTTTTGCTGCTGATTCAAGCGGGGCTTGATCGCGTTCTGGCGCCGCCGACGGCATACCTGGGGGCGATCGCGGTGACGGCGATCTTTCATGTGCGCTATGTGCGCACGCAGCGGGAGTTTCTGGTTCGCCCGAGGCCGTGGGAGGATTTCTTTTTCATTTCCCTGTGCGAACTGGCCGCGTGTGCGCTGGCGGCGGCGTGGATGGCGCATCGGATGCCGGTGCGCTGGGCGCCGGAGATATTCCTAGTCCCATTCGGATGCGCGACGCTGGTTCGGTACATCCTGCGCAAGGAGTTGATGCAGGACATCCGCGGCCTGCGTCGGGAGGCGCGCGGGGATGAGGGGGATTGATGTGCAGTGGCACGGCCGGCTCGGCCGTGGTCCGCTGTATGCGGCGGACAATCGGCGGGTACTCCAGCCGATGCAGCAAGAGCGAAGCGTTCTTCTCTTGGCGTGTGGATGTCGTGGCTGCGCTCTTGCTTTTATTCTTCGGGTGCGACGAATGATTCGGGAGTACGCGAATCCACGGGCGAGCCGCCCGTGCCACGTCAAATGCGGCTGGCGCTGTTCAATCGTTGACACCTGCATCGTGATGCGACAATAACCGACTATTTGCTTTTGCCAGCACAGGTTGGTTGCGCCATAATGACGACGAGTGCATCAGCGTGCCACCTTCAATCTCCAAGCGCCTCTCACATCGCGGGCGCGGGTGGGGATGGTGGTTGCGGCGATGGTGTTCGCGGGGTTGTCGGCGATGGCGGGGCTGGTCAGCCACGGGTTTCTGGAGGCCGACGGGTGCGTGCATTTCCTGTTCGCGCGGTTTGCGTTTCAGGAGCCGTATTACTTTGTGAATGTCTGGGGCCGACCGTTCGTGACGGCCATTTATGCGCTGCCGGCGTCGATCGGCGCCAGTGAAACAGGCCGGGCGCTGGCGCGATTGACGAGCCTGGCGATGGCGCTGGTCATCGCGCTGGTGACGTACCGTATCGCGCGGCGGCAGGGGTATCGTTATCCTCAACTGGCGTTTTTGTTTGTCCTCGCTCAGCCGCTGCTTTTCTTACACTCATTCAGCACGTTGACGGAGGTTCCATTCGCCATGCTGCTCGTGCTGGCGTTCGCGGCGTATCAGCGGCGATGGTTCCTTGCGATGACGCTGCTCATCGCACTGACGCCGCTGGCCAGGCCGGAGGGGTTTGGGTTTTTACTCCTGGCGGCGACAGCGCTCGTGTTTCATCGCCGGTATGCGTGGCTGCTGCTTTTGCCGCTGCCCCTGTTCCTGTGGAATTACGCGGGGTGGGTGATGTACGGGCGGGCGGGGGCGTGGTGGGGGTGGCTGATGGAAAACTGGCCTTACGCGGAGCAGAGTTTGTATGAGCGGGGGTCGATCTTTCATTTTGTCATGCGGCTGCCGGTCATTGTTTCGCCGCTCATTTTCCCGGCGCTCGGGATCGGGGTCTGGCGTAGCTTTGCCGACGCGGGAGATGAGGAGACCGGCCAGCGCACGACGATTGTGAAATACGTTCGCAAGTCACTCTTCAGCGAACATTTGAGACGATGCGATTTTCTGATCGCCGCGATTCCGCTGCTCATCCTCGCGGTACACAGCGTGCTGTATTGGATGGGGAAGATGGCGAGCAACGGGGAGATGCGCTATCTGCTGGTCGTGTCGCCATTCTGGGCGCTGCTGGCGGCGAGGGGGTGGGTATGGGTGTGGGAGCGGATGAACTGGAAGCACCCGATGGCCTGGGCGGGCGCGGCGGCGCTGGCGCCGCTCATCGTTCAGGCGGCGTATCCAATCGTGCCGCTCAAGATGACCGGCGATTGGCGGGCGGCGAAGGTGGTCGCGGACTGGTATCAAGCCACGCCATTGCGAAATGAGTATCCGAATTTGTCGGCATCACATCCGGCGATCTGGTATTTCCTGGACCGCAGCCCCAATGGGGAGGGAACCTTGCCCTGGGGACGCGACCTGATCGACCGCGCGCCCGACGGGACGATGATACTTTGGGACAGGGTGTACGGCGTGTACAACTCCGACGCCAAGCGCTCGGTTTCGCTCGAGGGGATCAAGGCGGATGGGTGGATTGAGGATTGGCGGGATGAAGACAACATCGCCGTCCGGGGCGGCACCGCGGGGGGCGATGCTCCGGGGATCAAAATCTTCCTCAGTCCCAAAACAATTCAGGGGCGCAAGACGATTGTCGAACCGAGGCTTGGCCCTCACATCCTCGGCTTCAACGCCCCGCGCTGACGGGTGGCCGCCTGTGCTTCGGCGATGAACTCCTCCATTGCCATGTGGGCATCATGATCGGTCATCTGCCGCGGCGGATGCTTCATCGTCCAGGCACTGACCGGCTCAATGGGGCCGCCCAATTTCGCGTCGCGCGCCAGTTTGCAGCAGCGGATGGCGTCGATGACCACGCCGGCGCTGTTGGGGGAATCCTCGACGCTCAGGCGCAGTTCGAGATTCATCGGCACGCCGCCGAACCCGGTTGCCTCCAATCGCAGGAAGCAGACTTTGTTGTCCTTCATGAAGGGGATGTAATCGCTCGGACCGATGTGGATTTGATCGTCGGCGAGCGGGGCATCAAGCTGGCTTTGCACGGCCTCGGTCTTGCTGATTTTCTTGCTCGAGAGGCGATTGCGATTGAGCATGTTCAGAAAGTCGGTGTTGCCGCCGGTGTTGAGCTGATAAGTCGAGTCGATCCGCATCCCTCGGTCGGCGAAGAGTCGCGCCAGCGTGCGGTGTGTGATCGTCGCGCCCAGCTGCGCCTTCACATCATCGCCGATGCAGGGGATGCCGGCCGCCGCGAAACGCCGCGCCCAGTTGCCGTCCGAGACGATGAAGCAGGGGACGCAGTTGATGAAACTGACGCCGGTTTTGAGGCACGCCTCGGCGTACGCCTCCGTGGCGGCCTGCGCGCCGACGGGCATGTAATTGAGCAGAATCTCCGCGCCGCTGTCATGCAATACCCGCGCGAGATCGACGGGAGATTCATCGGCCGGCTCGAAACGCTGGTCGGCGGGGTATGCCTTCATGTGGGCGGGTACGCCATCAAGGATCGGGCCCATCCGCACGATCACGTCGGTGGAACCAATCTCGCGGCGGAACACTGTCGTATTGTTCGGGAGCGCGAAAATCGCCTCCTCCAGCGGCCGGCCGACCTTGCGAACATCGATGTCGAACGCCGCGACGACCTCAATGTCCGCGACGCGGTGGCTGCCGAGGATCGGGTGCAAAAGACCGACGGTGTTGTTTGGATCCGCGCTGTAATGCGCGAGACCTTGAACGAGCGAACTGGCACAGTTGCCGATTCCTGCAATGGCTAAACGAATGGACATGCCGGGGAGTGTATCCCGAATGAAAGCATGTGCCAGTGACGGTGCAAACGGTGCAGGAATGTTCGCAGCTCAGCTGCGTTGCGCCAGGAGCAAATCCGCCGATGACTCGGGCGCGAAATAGACGGGGCTATTCGGATTCAACCATTCCTCCAGGCGATCTGCGTCGAGGGTGACGACGCCGGTTTGACGCCAGTCGTTCAGGCGTGCGGCGGCGGGGGCGGCGTCATCGCCGACGATGGCGGGGGAGTGGAAGACCCATGCGCGGTCGGCGAGATTATCAGAGAGGAAACTTCGCGCGAGAGTCGGACCGGGTTCCACCAGCAGGTGGGTGAACTTCATCTGGCCGAGGTCGGCCAGCACATCGTTCAAGGCAAGGAGGCCATTGGTATTGGCGCGGACGGGGCGCAATTCAATACCCGCCTGTCGCAGGGCGTCGGCCCGGCTCATGTCAGCATTCGATGCGTGGAAGATGATTGTGCGATGTTCGCCTGCCGTTTGCGCAAGTTGTGAATGGATGGGCAGACGCAGAGCTCGGTCGAGCACGATGCGGACGAGAGGGCGCGAGGCGGGAACATGACGGGCCGTCAGGAGCGGGTCATCGGTGAATGCGGTCCCGATGCCGACGGCGATGGCGTCACATCGCGCGCGAAGCTCATGCACTTGCTTCATGGATGCGGCGTTGGAGACTTGCAGTCTTGCCCCGCCCGGCCCGGCCACCTTGCCGTCGGCAGTTTGCGCCCATTTCAGCGTCACATAAGGGCGATGATGCGTGACCAGCGCGATGAACGGCGCGATCAACTGGCGGCAGGCCGGTTCGAGGATTCCCACATCAACGGCAATGCCCGCATCACGGAGTTGCCTGATGCCGCGACCGCTCACTTGAGGGTTGGGATCCGCGCAGCCGACGACCACGCGCGCCGGACGGGCGTCGATCAATCGCGGCACGCAGGGGGGGGTCTTTTTATTGGTGTGGCAGCAGGGTTCGAGCGTGACGTAAATCGTCGCGCCCGTCACGGGCCGGGTACAGGATGCGAGGGCGGCGGGTTCGGCGTGTGGGCCGCCGAATCGCTCGTGCCAGCCTTGCCCAATGACATGCCCATCCCGGACGATGACGCATCCCACCATTGGATTGGGTTCAACGCCTCCTCGCCCGCGCATCGCCAGGGCGATGGCGCTGCGCATGTGAAAGGCATCAATTGATGACGTGTCATCCGCCATGCCCCGCTCGCCTCTTCCCACTTTCCTTTATCGTCCGTCGCTGACGCTTCCGGCACGTTGAGATATCTTCACTTCCCACTTCCCACTGCCTACTGCCTACTTCCCACTGCCTTTCCCGCGCGGCGATGGTTGAAAGAAGGAATAGATCAGCATCAACCCCACGCCGACGCAGAGCATCGAATCGGCGATGTTGAAGATCCACGGAAACGCGTTCGGCCAGCGCGGCAGGGCGTGAATCATGTCGCGCACATACCCATATACGATGCGGTCGTACATGTTGCCCAACACCCCGGCGAGCAGCAATCCGAGGAGCAGTTGGTAAAACCACTGCCTCCGGCGGCTGGCGATGAACAGATACGTGAGGAAGGCGATCGCGCCGACCGAGACCGCGATGAACAGCCAGCGCTGCCCCTGACCGATCCCGAAGACCGCGCCATGATTTTCCGTGTATTCAAAGTTCAGCCAGCCGGGGATGGCGACAATGCGCGAGCCGTCGGCCAGGTGACGGACGGCCGCCGCCTTGGCCCATAGATCGAGCGCCAAGCCAGCGCCTGTGGTGATCAAAAACCGCAGCCACGCGGCCGGCGCACAACATTGATCCCACACACGATTGGTCATTCGACTATTGCCTGATCCGCATACCTTATGGCCGACTCATGCCGCTTTCCAATCGCCGGGCGTATTCAATGGAAAACCGCGCCCATGGCTGCGCCTCGAGGCGCGGTTTGGCGATCGGGTTGCCCGTTCCCTCGCAGATGCCGTATGAGCCATCCTGAACCTTGGCCAGGGCATGATTGATTTCGCGGAGCAGCACGCGGTCTTTTTCCATGAGGCCGAGTGTGAACTCCTGTTCGTAATTGTCGGTGCCCACGTCGGCCATGTGGAGGGGGAGGTTCGAGAGGTTGCTGCCGCCGGCGTTGCGGAGGGCTTCGCGTTCCATCGACGACATGTCGCCGACGAGCTCCCGCCGCTTGGCGAGCAGAAGATCGCGGTAATGCTCGAGTTCGCGGGCACCCAGCTTGGCCTGGTTTTTCCGGGGCTTGCCATCGGTGGGGACGCGCGCGGGGTGGTGGGCGGGTGGATTGGACGCTTGGGGTTGCTCTGACATGGTGCGGCTCATGGGTTGATGCCCCCGGACACGCGGGTTCGGGGAGTTCACGGTTGTTTTGGTCCTCGGCGCTGATCCTACGCCGATGGAACTTTTCTGCACAAGGGTGGGTTTTTTCGCGGGAGAGGATTGCTTTGGCGCAACGGGGGTTGCTTTCGATTTACCGGGGGTTGATCCCGATTGACCAGCCGACGGACGCGGTTTGGCGGTTGTGGGCTTGGACGGTGATGGCTTTGCGGCCAAGGCTTTGGTGGACGATGCCTTGGCTTTGCTTGTGGATGCCGCCGGTTTGCGGGCGGGTTTCGCCCCTCTCGCGGCCTTGAGCGGCTTGATTGGCTTGCGGGCAGGGCGCGATGTAGCGACCTCGCGAGCCCCCTTGGTGCCCCGCGAAGCGGATTTTGATGTTTTTTTGGGTTTCGCCACGGCGACGGCGGGTCGCTTGGTTGCCTTGGCTTTGGTGGGAGCGGATTTCTTGGTTGATTTTGCCACAGTGAATCGGTTTTCCTTTCCGCGCAACGATTTGGCTGCACGCCCGCGTGACGGGCTGAGCGGCCGCCTTCAAGGGCAAAAGACGAGGCACAATAATGGGTACCCGTACCCCGGTCAACCAATGTTGAACACGGTTCCTCGAATTTCACACAACACCATCAGGGATGGGTCACTATGGACCGTCCACAGATAAACCATGATACAGCAAGACTTAGGGACGGCCAATCCAATGGGCCATTCATTGCTGTCTGACCGATTGTAAATATTGCGTTCAATCCCCGAGATTTTGTTGACTTGCCTTCGCATAGGGGGTATACGTTGGTTTATGGCTGTGAGCGGCAAGTATAAATTGTTCGGTGAAAACGACGTTTTATAGTGCATTTCCGCTGCCGCAGTTGTTGTGGCAAACTGTTGTTTGACCCTGTGGGGCGGTCGAGGATTGGAGTTGCGCGCGGATTGCCGTTCATTTCAAGCGTTCGGAGGATGAAAATGAAGAGTGTAATCAACCTGGGACTTGTGACGGTTGGCGGCCTGCTGCTTGGCGCGTCGGCGAGCCATGCCGCGCTCATCATGCAGTACAAGGCGGCTGAGAGTAACCGCTCGAGAAAGAGGTGAAACGGGATTTTTCCATGGGTGCCGAACGATATCGTTGAGATCAGGAAATCAGGACTTGTAGTTTGGAGGGCTGGACATGATTCGCGTGAGGTTAGTGGGAACGAAGTGTGCGATGTGGACGGCGTTGGCCGCGTCTCTGGGTATTGCCTCGTCGGCATCCGCGGCGCTGGTTGATTATGCGTTCGCTGGCGGAAGCGCGGCGGCGACACTCGGTGATCCCAACATCACCGCCACCAATGCCGCATGGACGCATGGCACGGGGTTTTCCGGTGGTGGCACGGCGTACGCCAATGCCAACGGCATCGCGGCGGGGGCTGGTGAATCGGCCGCCACAACGTATTTGACTGTGAGCGTCACACCCGCCAATGGCTACGAGCTGAACCTGACGCCGTTCTCATACGACAGCGGCTATGCTGCCCAACCGGGCATCGCTGGCAATGAGCTGCATTATTTCGTGCGGTCCGACGCCAATGGCGATAATTTCGCCACGACATTCAGTGGCTCACAAAAGAGCGTGGATCGCTCGACTGCAGCGCCCTCATACACGATGACGGGTACGACGGCATTCACCCTGCCCCCATCACTGTCGCATCTGACGGCCGCAACAACATTCCGCATTTACATTTTCCAGGACGGCGCCACAAACAATGGTAACGCCCGGGTCGACAACATCATCGTTGATGGAACGGTTGCTCTTGCCCCCGAACCGGCGAGCGTGATCTCGCTGATGGGCATCGGCGGATTGGCGCTCTTGCGGCGGAGGCGAGGGGTGTGATGCATTGGCCAGCCAGCGTGACGGCATGTGATTGCGAGTATTGACAGACGTGGCGCGGTGTTACTCGTGGGTTCATTTGGTGGAGGCCGAAATGAGCAAGACAATGTTGCTTCGGGCGAACGGAAAGTCCTTTTCACTGGCCATCGTCGCTGGGGCAGGGATGGCGGCGCTCCTGTCGCTGGGCGTTGCCCCGGCGTCGGCGGCGTTGGTGACCCACGAGAGCTTTGATCAGACGCCTGGTTCCATCCACGGCAAAACCAATACGTCGGCTGGTTGGTCCGCTTCCTCGTATCAGGCGTACGGCAGTGGAGCGCCGCAGGTTGTTTCAGGAAGCCTCAGCGACCCGACCGGTACGTTGGTGACTTCAGGCAACAAAATGACCGCCTCCGTCATTCAGAACGCAACATGGAGCGGCACCGTGTTTGGCGCCGTGGCCAACAGCACGGGCTTGGATTTTAACAAAGATGGCACGATGGCGAGTACGAGTACAGTGCGCTGGGCCAGCGTGCTGCTCCGCAAGGATAGTGCCAATGCGGACGCCACATTCGGCATTGAAATGGGTGATACATACCAATATGTGGCCAATTTGCGATTCGGTGTCATCAACGGCGTCTTCGGCGCCGGCATCGCCGGCGCGCAGGCCAACAGCAGCACCACGCCGGTGGTGGGGACGACTTACTTCCTGGCGCTGAAGTTTGACTGGACCAGCGGGGCAAAACCTAAACTAACGCTATTTGTCAATCCGGTGCCCGGTCCCACCGCGCCGGCCGACGCCACCGGCTATTCAGGGACCACGAGCGGTAATTATGGCTGGGGCAATTACAACACCGGGCTTGCAAACTTCACGGGCAGCCCATCCATAAACATGGTTGGCAAAGGGTACACGATCGACGAACTGCGCTTCGGCGATACTTTTGCCGATGTGGCGCCCGTCCCCGAACCGGCGAGCATCATCTCGCTGATGGGCGTCGGCGGGTTGGCGCTGTTGCGTCGGAAGCGGCGGTCTTGAAGGGTGCTTTGAAAAAAAAATTGCCATTTGACAACCCACATACAAAAGGAGACGGCATGAAAGTGCACGAAAGGAAGAATATGCGGAAGACCAAGGGACGCCACCTCATTGCAGCGGCGGCGGTGGGTTTGGCCGCTTCGACGGCGGGCGCGGGAACAGTCAATTTCATCGGTGATGGAACCAGTGTCGGGGGTGGATTTAACCGCACTACTTGGCCGGACACAGCGAATTGGCAAGGGGGCATTCTGCCCGGGTCCAATGACACCGCCACGTTCATCGATGCATACAACGGCGTTAAAACTTGGTCGGGTATCACGCTCAATGGCGATCGCACCATCGGCGCCCTCGACATCGTGATGGGTGGGGATTGGAATATCGACGCGGGAAGTCCCGCCGGAACGCTCACGCTGACCAAGGGCAATATTACAAAACACACCGCGTACAAACAGTCCATTAATGCCAATCTGGTCATTGAGAATGACGGCATATGGCAGAACCTCGCCGGCGTTAGCTATACCGGCGAACTGTACATTGGTGGTCAGGTGACCGGCACCGGTTCGGTGGTCATGGCCGGCCTCGGCGGCTGGGGCGACCATTCGCTCGTGACGCTTACAGGCAACGGTTCGATCGATCTTCCTTCGATCACCGTCCGGCCGCGCGTGGAATTGCAAGTGGCCGGCAGCGCAGGCGGCAATCGCCTGGCCGATACGATGCCGATCTCGATGCAAAGCGGTCGGTTGCGGGTGACAGGCGTTGCGAATACCGCTACGAGCGAATCAATCGGCAACCTGAGCGTTTCAGGCCTCTCCACTCTGCTGGTAGTGCCCGGCGGCGGGACAGGAACAATGACCCTCAGCACATCCCAGCTCCAGCGGAATGACAACGGGGTGTTGCGGCTTCAGTCGGGTAACACGCTTGGTTCGACATCCTTCTTCAAAGTCACTGGCGGCGTCCCGACGGCAAACGGCATGGTGGCGCCGTGGATCCTTCGGCAGACGGGTACCGCATTTAACGCCAATGACGACGTGAATTTCGTTAACTACGACGCAACCAATGGATTAGTTCCAGTTACATACACCGCTCGGACCGAGGCAGACATCAATAGCGCCGCCTCAACCGAAATCGTCAGCCTGACCAAGAGCGTTAGTGACGTGCCCCACAACCCGACACTCACTGGTGACTTGGCCATCCATGCCCTGAAGCTCAGCGGATTTGGCAACACGGACATCGCTCAAAGCGGCGGATCACATACGCTGAGCATCGGCAGCGGCGGGATCATCTCGATGACTGGGGACGTGAACATTTCGCCGCGCGTTAATTTTGGATCGGCCGAGGGCGTAATTTATGAAACGGGGCCAGGTTTTCAATCCATCAGTTTTGATGGCGGCATTGATGGCAGCGGGGGATTGA
>CAYTAP010000037.1:2802-10691 GCA_964435775.1 uncultured Tepidisphaeraceae bacterium | reverse complement strand
TGACCAAGGCCGGTGGAGGGAATGTCACAGTCGGCAGCTCCAGTAACACATTTACCGGGGCGGTGACGGTGAACGAAGGTCAGTTGACCATCGGGGGCAATTCCAACAGCATCGATGGCGTCGGATTGAATCGTGCCGGCACAACGTTGCCGCTACGGGTGGCTCGCCCGGGGATCTTCAACTTGAATGGGCGCACGCAGCGCATCGCGTCGCTGGATGGTGAGGGCGGCGTTGGAGGCGGCGGCACCCTGACGATCATTCTGCCCAACAACGTCACCGCCGCGTTTTCCGGCATCATCAGTTCCGCCGCCAACATCAATGTGCAGGGACAGGGCCGTCAGATTTTTGATGGCAACAACACCTACACCGGAACCACCACCGTCAGCGGCGGCACGCTGGTGGTCAATGGCGCGACGACCGGCCAAGGTGCTTATAGCGTCACCGGCGGCATTCTCGGTGGAAACGGCACGATTGGACTGGCGAGCGGCAAGAGCGTGACGATCGCATCGACCGGCCATCTCGCGCCCGGCAACAGCATCGGCACATTGACGATCAGCGGCGACGCCAACCTGCAATCCGGCGGGGCTTTTGATTTCGAGCTTGGCGATTCGGGCGCGAGCGACCTGCTCAACGTCGCCAACCTCACGCTGGCCGGTGACCTCAACCTGACTCAGATGATCGCCACCACCCCCTCGGGCACCTATGTCCTGGCCAACTACAGCGGCACGTTGAGCGGAACCTTCGCCAATGTAACGGGAATCCCATCGGGTTATCAATTGGATTACGGCACGCTCGGCAACAGCCAGATCACGCTGACGGCGGTTCCCGAACCGGGGAGCATCATTTCGCTGATGGGCGTTGGTGGATTGGCGCTTTTGCGGCGTAGACGCGCGTGATGCGGCAAGCGGTTGAACGCAGGCTTTGGCCAATAAGAGAGAAACTACGGAGGCAGGCATGCATAAGACAAATGCAACTCAAATAAAGGTTGGCGGATTGACGCTGGCGGCAGCGGCGGCGTTGATGGTGATGGGCGTTTCCTCGGCGCGAGCGGCCACGGTGACCAACACCTACACGGGCGCATCTGGTGATTACAACACCGCCGGCAACTGGAACAAGTCGCGTGTTCCGGGAACCGATGGTACGGATTTCGACAACGCCGTTATCGGCAATGGCGCGACAGTCAGCTTGTCCGATGACCTCAGTGCCGCGCCACGCCTTTACAGCATCAACGTCAACGGCGGCAGCACGCTCACGCTCAACAGCGGCGGTGTGATCACAACGCAGGATAACAACTGGTCGGATGGCTGGATCAATATCGGCAGCGGCGGACCGGGCGAGTTTGGCAATGGAACCACCAGCGGCAACCTCGTCGTCAATGCCGGCGCCACGATGAACGTCAAAACGCTGCAATTCGCCCACAACAGCACCTTTACGATGAACGGCGGCACCATCAACGCCCGCAGCCGCCAACTGTATATCGGCACAACGTCCGGCCAGACGGTCACGGCCAATCTCAATGGGGGCACGCTGTCGAACTTTAACGGCGGCACGGCCTTGGCTGTGGGCGCCCACGGCAATGCCAACGTCACCCAGGATGGCGCGACCGTTTACATCGATACTAGCGGCTGGAATCCCAACTACCTTGGACAATATTCCGGTTCGACCGGAAATTGGGATATGAAAAGCGGCACGTTCTATGTCAATACGCTGTATGTAGGCAATGTCGCCGGGGCAACAGGCTCGCTCAATATCAGTGGCGGCGACTTCCATACCACCCTCTACATGAATGTTGGCGGATTGGGCAATGGAACCGTCACCATCAGCGGCGGCTCGTTTGATACGCCCAGTAGCACTCCTGTGCTCTCGCCCTCAAGCACCGCGTTCGCCTACGGCGACGGCATGCGCCAGTTGTGGATTGGAACGGGTACGGGCACGGGGCTGTTCAAGGTTGTGGGCAATGACGCGACGATTAATGTGACGCAAACCGGCAATACACAGAACATCCTGACGCTCGGCGCCAACGGCACACTGGCGTTTGACGTGGATGCCGCGACCGTCACGACCATCCATGTGGCGGGCGCGGGTGGAAGTCCAAAGGTTCAGAATGCCACTCTTGGCGGCACGATCGACCTCAACCTCATCAACGGCTACCTGCCCACCCTTGGCGCGACGTATGACCTGCTTTCTGCCACCGGCACGATCGCTGACGCCGGCTACAGTCTGGCGGCGGGGGATGAGAACAACTGGAGCCTGGCGATCAATCCGATCCTCGATATCAATAATCACGTCATTGGCCAGAAGCTGGTGGCAACGTATGTCCCCGAACCGGGCTGCTTGACGCTGATGGGTGTGGGAGGAATGGCGCTTTTGCGGCGGAGAAGAAATGCTGTGTTTGGAGGCGTATAGGCATTTTCCCGAGGTGTGTGTATGCGGCGAGGATTTACACTGGTGGAACTGCTGGTGGTGATCGGGATCATCGCGATCCTGGTCGCCATTTTGTTGCCGTCGCTGCAAAAGGCACGGCAGGCGGCGCTGCGCGTGGCGTGTGGGAGCAACATGCGGCAGATCGGCCTGGCCATGCGCATGTATGTCAACGACAATCACGGCATGGCGCCCATCCAGTGGCAGAGCCAGACAACCTTGTCGTATTACACGCGATGGTCGACCGGAAATCTTACGACTCCAGACATTAATGGCTACTGCGGGCTGGGTTATCTCTTCGCCGGCGGTTATCTCGGCGGAAACTACAACACCGACGGCCGATTCGACACGAAGAATCACGCGGACGCCATTTTTTTCTGCCCGTCCACAAATACGGCAAACTTTCCCTGGTTTGCCTGGCCGGGCATCGGCAGCCTTGATCCAGACGCGGGCAGCATACGGATTTGCGATTACATTTATCTGCCTCCGGGCAGGAGTCAGCGCATTGATTATCGGCTGTTTATTCCCACGGATGCCAATGGGCATAAGCCGGGGCCAAAATTCGATTCGTTCGGCCGGCGGTCTGTTGTATCTGATATATACTGGAGCGTCCCCACATGGGGCCTGAGCGGCCCCGTCACCTACGCATACTTCAATGCGCACGGCCCGAACTATTTCAATGTGCTCTTCACCGACGGCTCGGTGACGGCGTACACCGGCAATTACATCGCGATGGGCCAGAAGCAAGGCTTCATCAACGAAGGCATGGTATGGGAAAATTATGATCGGTATTAGGTATTAATTGTGTGGTATTACTATAGGGTGGGCATTGCCCACCGGATGGACGGCCGGGGTTGTGATCGTGGTGGGCGATGCCCACCCTACGAATTGGAAAATGCCGCGAATATCGCGGGCAAGTCAATGTTTAGGAGGTTCAAGTGCGAAAGGCTCGAATTTGTGGACATGTGGTTAAAATCAGTGCATCGCCTATGATCGCGGCCGCCCTGATGTTGGCGGCTTCCGCGTCAACGACCCACGCGGCGCAGAAGACATGGAGCGGCGGCGTCAGCAGCGATTTTGAGGATGGCGCCAACTGGGTCGGGGGCGTCGCCCCGGTTGATGATGCGTCCACGGATGTCGCGGTGTTCGACGGCGCGGCGACGTATCAGCCTTCGCTGACGAAAAGCCGCAGCGTCGCCAGCCTGCTGTTCAAGACGAGCGGCTGGACGCTGGGCGGAAGCAGCTACACGCTGACCAAGGGGAGCTACACGGGTAATGCCATTGAAATGCAGGCCGCCGGCACGGTGACGCTGGAGCCAAGCCTCCACACGGCGGATTGGTTCGGCGTGAAGGTTCCGGCCGGCTCAAAACTCATCATGAACGGCACGGTGTCGACCACCGCCGACGGGTTGGTGGCGTACACTGGCGGAGGGACCGTCCGCTTGGCGGGCAGCCAGACAAACACGCTTCCGGGAGGGATGTACACGGGCAGCAATCAATTAACTTGGGAACTGGCCAAGACCAGTGGGGCGCAAGCCTTGCCCGGCGCCATGATCACCAACGGTTCCACCTATCGCTGGTTCGGAGATGGTCAGATAACCTCAGGTACCCAAGGATCGTTTCGAGGGTCGGGTACCTACGACCTCAACGGATTCAATCAGACATTCAGCCAGTTCACTGTTCCAGCCAACGCAGCGGCAAATACATCGGCCACCATCACAACGGGCGCTGGTGTCGCCACGCTGTCCTATACCACGCCCTTGCAGGTGGATCGGACCGACATGGCCGCCGCGATGTCTGTTTCCGGCAATGTGAAGTTCACCGGTTCACAATCCAACATTGCGATCAAGAGAAACACGGCCCTCACATATGACCTCGATGTGGCCGCCAACATTAACAGCAGTAACGCGAATCTGAAACTCGACGGCGGCGGCATCGCCCGTTTCAGCTCATTGACGGGCAATGGGTATGCCAAAAACACGTCCATCACCAACGGCACGACTCTTTTGATCGCCAACACCAGCGGGTCGGCCACGGGAACCGGCACCGTGACGGTGAACACCAACGGCATCCTCGGCGGCAATGGGATCATCGTCCCCGGCAGCGGAAACAGCGTGACCATTTCCTCGACCGGCCACCTCGCCCCCGGCAACAGCATTGGCACGGTGACCATCACCGGCGACGCCAACCTGCAATCCGGCGGGGCTTTTGATTTCGAGCTTGGCGATTCGGGCGCGAGCGACCTGCTCAACGTCGCCAACCTCACGCTGGCCGGTGACCTCAACCTGACTCAGATGATCGCCACCACCCCCTCGGGCACCTATGTCCTGGCCAACTACAGCGGCACGTTGAGCGGAACCTTCGCCAATGTATCGGGTATCCCGTTGGGCTATCAGTTGAATTATGGCGACGGCAGCAACGACCAGATCACCCTGACCGTCCCCGAACCGGCGAGCGTGATCTCGCTGATGGGCGTCGGCGGAATGGCGCTCTTGCGGCGGCGAAAGCGAAGGACGTAGCGGACAAGGTGGTTTTTGTACGATACCGCATTGCACGACTTGGCACGCATTTGGCACGGTGGCATCTGTAACGGTCAGGAGAAGATAGTGAAATATTGGAAGATGTTCATGACTTTGGTGGCATCGGCGGCATTCACGGCGCCAACATGGGGAGGAGTTTTGGCGTCCGACGGCTTTGAGTCGTATTCGACGGGTCAACTGACCAATGCCGGCGGCAACGCCCCGGCGGGCGGTACGGGGATATGGACCACACCTTGGCAGTCACCAACGAATCTCGTGCAATGGACGAATGTCGTCTCGCGGTCGATGAGTTATAACAATGGGTCGATTCATCTCAACGGCGGTGCGCAGGCACTTGAGATCACGCCCAAAAATGACAATATCGCTACCGCACAAATCCCGCTGTAGCGATCGTTTACAACGCAAAATGGCCCCACCGCCTCGTTATACATGAGCTACCTGCTGGACGTGCCAACCGTCAGCGGCACAGATAACACGTTTTTTCAGGGTGGCTTCGGCAATGCACCGGCCACCAGCCCGCTGATGAGTTCACTCATTCAGAATAACTCTTCGAGCCAGTCCGCTTTTTTCGTCCGCACCGGCTCCGCGACCGGCGCGGCGGGTGAGCTGGCCAGCAACTCGACGACCTATCTGCTCGTTCTGGAGATCAACAAGAGCGGCAGTCAACCCAATGCACCGACGACATACGACTACACCGACGTAAAGCTCTTCATCAACCCCACATCCAACGTGGAGGCGAACCAAACCGCCATGGCGATGGGAAACTATCATGGCGGGATGGATGCGGCCTCGGACTGGATTTTTCGCACCGCCAGGCTCGTGTGGGGGGATCATTTCTATGTGGACAATATGACATTGGGAACGACATTTGCCGATGTGGTCCCCGAACCGGCGAGCATCATTTCGCTGATGGGTATCGGCGGGTTGGCGCTCTTGCGGCGGAGGCGTGGAGCAGTGGTGTGATGCCACTTGGAATCATGTGGAAATGGAGGGAAACTCATATCGGATGGAGGAATGCAATGAACGAGGTAACGATCAGGCGTGATCCAATGTCGCAACGATGTGCCTTCAGATCGGTGGTGAGCGGCGCAGCGCTGCTTGGAGGCGTGTTCGCCTTGGCCGGCAGTGTTCATGCCGCGGCGTTGACCCAAAACTACTGGATTGGTCCCAACGGAAACGGCACGGGCGACGGCAACTGGGATGTGGCCGCCAATTGGCGGGTCAATGCCTCAATACCCAATCCCACCCCCCCTCCGGCGAATATTTCGGTGCAGCAGCATTGGGTACCCGGATCCAATGCGGACGGCTCGAAGGATACCAATGGCGTCACCGGTGGGTTTCAGGATGATGAATACATCAACAACGGCGGGAGCAACCCGTATACCGTCACGATCAACAGCGATGTATCAGCCAATACGAGCTACCGGTATTTACAGATCAACGCCCAATACAACTTCGGCAGTGCGCCACAGCCTTCAGCGCCGGTCACGATCAACGTGGATTCCGGAGGCTATCTGGTTTCAGGGCAAACCCAGGTCAGCGGTGGCGGGATTGATGCGACGGTGAACGTCAACGGCGGGACGGTGTGGTTGACCAGCGGGATTTCCGTGGGGGCCGTCCTGCAGTATGCAAAAGCCGGCGGCGCCACCGGCACGCTGAATGTTTCCTCGGGAACGCTGTATAGCGGTCGGGTGTCCGCCGGCTATCAAAGCAATGGCATTGTCAATTTGAGTGGCACGGGAGTGATCAACACGGCCACAAACCCCAACAACGTCCCCACATATGGCGGCATTACGCTGGGCAGCGGCAGCACAACCAAAACTATCAACGGTAATCCGGTGTATTTTGCCGGAACCGGCACATTCAACCAGAGCGGCGGCACACTGCTGACCACCCGCGAGAGCTATATCGGCAACGGTTCGGTCGGCGAATACAACTTGTCCGCTGGCACCGTTTCGCAAGGCGACACGGGCAGGGGCTTTTATGTGGGGTATGCATCGCAGGGAACCTTTGACGTCAGCGGAGGCACCGCGACGCTTGGTCAGTTGAATGTGGGAGGGAATAATAATGGCAATGCCGCGGGGCTCATGAAGATCAGCGGCGGCAACGTCACGGCAACGAAGTTAATCGTTGGAAACAGCGGCGGCGGTGGAACCGGGGAATTGCGGGTCATTGGCGATGGCGGCGGCCTTGCCGTGAGCGGGACAACGACGACCTATTCAAATGCCACACTGGACTTCCAGATCGGCTCCAGCGGCATCTCGGCCATCACCGACAGCCGCACAAGCGGGCTCACGGACGGGCGCTCTTTGAACAACTTGTCAGGTACTCTGAAGTTGGATTTGCTTGGCAATTTTACCCCGACCAACGGCCAGAGCTTTGTTCTGATGACGACAAATGTCATTTACCAGGCAAAGGACGGGAACAACAACGTCCTGGGGGCTGGAATCATTACCGACGCCGTAACGTATAACAATGGTTTCGGCAGCGTGACCAACGCCGGGCTGTTTCTCGATCCATCCAACGTGGGTACATGGACCTACGGAGTTGATCCCACCTACGACCAGAACAATGCGATTAACGGCTACAAGCTCGTCGCCACCTATGTCCCGGAACCTGCGAGCGTGTTCTCGCTGATGGGCATCGGCGGGTTGGCGCTCTTGCGGCGGAGGCGAGGAGTGTGAGGGTTGGCCGGCGATATGTGATGACTCATGGCCGGAGCGATGAGGTGATGGGATGAGGTGTTTCGAATAGTCTCTTTTCAGGAGGACGCAATGAACAAAACAGCATCGCCGCGAGCGGGGATGAAGGGTTTTTCAATGGCGGTGGCGGCGGCGCTGGCGTCGGGCGCGATGGTTCTCTTACCTGCGGAGCGCGCACCCGCCGCCAATGTCAGCAACACATGGAACGATGGTAATGCGGACTGGG
>CAYTAP010000037.1:0-2792 GCA_964435775.1 uncultured Tepidisphaeraceae bacterium | reverse complement strand
GGGTAACAACGTCAACAACACCGACACCGCCATCATCGACAATGGTTCGACCGTAACTGTTTCCACTGATGTAAGCGGTAATAAAGTAAGGCTCAATGCGGTCAATGTGACGGCCGGGACGTTGGAGATCGCGACGGGCGGGACGCTGTATGTCAAGGACTATGGCAGCATCAATGCCGGCCTCAGTGGCAACAATGGGACGATCAACGTCACCGGCGGAACGGTGCGAATCGCCACGTCCTCGGGCGTGGACGGAACCGTTGTCCTGGGTTCGGGCCTGGGTGCAGGCAACACCGTCGGCACCGGCACGCTTAATGTCAGCGCCGGTGATTTTATCCCGGGCAACCTGCTGGGCGAATTTCCTGGCGCCGGCACCAAGGGTCTGATTTACGCGGGAAGCAAAAGCAACGGCGTGATCAACCTGAGCGGCACAGGCGCAATATACAATGGCACCTACGGCCAGGTGCGACTGGGGTACGCGACGCCGGATGTCAATCAACCCACGGCCGGCACCGGAACGGTCAATCAAACAGGCGGGTCGTTTAACAACGGCCGTATTTTTTACATTGGCTCCGCCGCGGAAGGCACATACAACATCTCTGGTGGCTTGTTGAACACCGGCTATAACAGCGTCAGCCCCCTGTACGTCGGATACGGCGCGAAAGGCACACTGAAGCAGACCGGCGGAACGGTCAATTCAGGAGTCGTTTCCGTCGGAACGAGTACCGGCGACGGCCTGCTGGAAATCAGCGGTGGGATTGCGCAATTTGGTTATGGAAGTGCCTCGGCCGGGCAGCCCGGTGGAGTGATAGGGTCTGCGGGCGGGGCGAATAGCGCGGTGCTGCGCGTGATCGGGAGCGGCGCGACCGACATCACTTTCCATGGCCACGCCGGGCAAAACACCCTGACGAGTTACCAAAACGCCACGCTTAATTTCCAGATCGGCTCATCGGGCATCACGCCCATCACTGCGGATGCGGTAAGCACAACTGATGGACGGGATCTGGCGCGCTTAAGCGGAAAGCTGGATATCGACCTGCTCCCTGGTTTTACACCCATCGCCGGCCAGCAGTTTGTCCTGCTTGCGACAAACTCCGTCGCCTCGTTTTATGAGAATGGTCATAACGGTGACAACAATTATCTCCTGGGCAAGGGGATCGTGACCGGTGCCGTCACCTATCAGGCCAATAATGCCAACACGCCCTTTACCAACGCAGGTTTAACCCTCGCGGCGGCCGATGTCGGCGTGTGGACGTGGTCTGTGGATCCCACCTATAACATCAACAACGCGATCAACGGCTATAAGCTCGTGGCCACCTATGTCCCCGAACCGGCGAGCATTGTTTCGCTGCTCGGCGCGGGGGGATTGGCGCTGCTGAAGCGGAGGAGGCTGCGGGCCTAATTTTAGGCGCCGGCTGAAGCCGTTCCTGTAATGCCCTCATTTCATAGCGGCGCCCTTCAACGTTCACGGAGGGGGAATTGACTCATGCGCACTGCCGTATAGGATCAACACGCGGTTGAAACGCCGTGGTGCGCGCCGTTTTGATATGGCGGCGCTTGATGACGCGCAATGGATTCGGGCAGGATTCTGTCGATTGATGTCGATGAATGCGGACCCTGAGGCGGCGGCTTCGGGGTCGTTTTGTTGTGTGATTTGGTTCCGCCTGGCGGACATGGATGGCGTATGGCGGAAATCGTGGCGCAAGAGAGTCCGTTGGAATTGGCCGAGCGGCGGACGCCGCTGATGGAGTTGCTGTATCTGGCGGGCCCCACGGTCGCGCAGATGGCGTCGTACACGGTGATGCAGTTCATCGATGCGGCGATGCTTTCGCATGTGGGGCATGGGGTGGCCGAGCCGACGGCGGCGGGGAACGCGGGGATGATCGCCTTCTCGGTCATCAGCCTGGGGATGGGGACGCTGTTCGTCATCAACACGCTGGTCAGCCAGCATTTCGGGCAGGGGGATTATCGCAAATGCGGGCAATATCTGTGGCAGGGGGTCTGGTTCTCCCTCATCTTCGGCGCGCTGGCGCTGGGGGCGATTCCCTTCGCGTCGGGTCCGTTTCGTTGGATGCACCATGATGCGGAGCTGGCGAAATTGGAGACGACGTATCTGGGGCTCGTACTGGGAGCGTCGGTCTTCAAGCTGGTGGGGACAAGCGTGGGGCAATTCCTGCTGGCGATCAACCGTCCGACGGCGGTGCTCGTCTCCACCCTGGTGGGGGTGTCGGCCAACGCGCTGGCGGCGTGGGCGCTGATCTTCGGACATCTGGGCGCGTCGGCGGGGGGTGTGGCGGGGGCGGCGTGGGCGCAGAACATCGGGGTGTTCGTCGAGATGGCCGTGCTCATCGCGATGGTGCTGCGCCCGGCGGTGCGGCGGGTGTATGGGGTGCTCGACTGGCGCTTGCGGCGGGAGCAGATGAAGACGCTCTTGCGCATCGGGCTGCCATCGGGCGCGCAGGTGGTGGCGGATGTGCTGGCGTGGTCACTGTTCATGCTCTGGGTCATGGGGCAGTTCGGCACGATCACGATGGCGGCCAACACCTTCATGTTCCGCTACATGGTCGTCAGCTTCATGCCCGCGTTCGGGATCGCCACCGCCGTGACGGCGCTCGTGGGGCGCTACATCGGGATGGGGCGGAACGACCTGGCGCGGCAGCGGGCGCATCTGGGGTTCAAGGTGGCGGCGATCTACATGGTCGCGTGTGGGCTTTTTTTCTTCCTGGGACGAAATCACTTGATCCGCTTTTTCAGCGATGATCCCGAGGTCATCAAGGAAGGGGCGGCGCTGC
>CAYTAP010000036.1:26165-29879 GCA_964435775.1 uncultured Tepidisphaeraceae bacterium | reverse complement strand
CTCCGGCGTGCCGGTGGGCGAGGTCAAGCAGATCGCGCTGATGCCGTTCATCCCCGCGGGATATCCCGACCTGGCGACCACCAAGGCGATCATCCCGGCGCTGGAGAAGGCCGGGGCGTCGCTCCTGGAGATCGGGTTCCCGTTTTCCGATCCAATCGCCGACGGGCCGACCATTCAACAGGCGTTTGTCGAGGCGCTGGCGAAGAAGCTGAAAGTGGTCGATATTTTCGCGGCCATTGCGGAGATTCGCGGGGCGGTGTCGATTCCGCTGGTGGCGATGGTCAGTTACTCAATCGTTTACCGGCACGGGCTGGATCGCTTTTTGAAAGAGGCGAAGGAGTCGGGGTTTGATGGGGTGCTGATGCCCGATCTGCCGCCGCCGGAAGCGGATGCGATCTGTGCGAAGGCGCGGGCGGCGGGGTTGGAGACGATTCTGCTCGTCGCGCCGACGACATCGGCCGAGCGGCGGCGGGAGATCGCGGACTTGTGCTCGGGGTTTGTCTATTATCTGTCGCTGTCGGGAACGACCGGCGAACGCAAGTCGCTGCCGGAAGACCTCGCGGCCAACGTGGCGGAACTGAAGTCGCTCACGGACAAGCCGATTTGCGTGGGGTTTGGCATTTCAACGGCGGCGCATGTGGAGCAACTGGCGGGGCACGCCGATGGCGCGATCGTGGGCAGCGCGCTGGTGCGGCGGATGAAGGAACACGCCGGGCAATCGCCGGAGGCAATCGCGGCGGCGGCGGGCGAGTATTGCCGCTCGCTGCTGAGCGCCAATGAGCGTGGCCATGTTCGCAGATGACACCATTGTCGCCGTTTCATCACCGGCGGGACCGGCGGCCCGAGCGATCGTGCGGCTGTCGGGGGCGGGGGCATTCCATCTTTTGCAAACACTCACGGGCGCTGTGAAAGCTGCGTCGTCGCATGACCAGGGTATTTCAATCCTCCGGGGTAGGGGCGGCTTCAGCCGCCGTCAGCTTCTAAAACGGCGGCTGAAGCCGCCCCTACAGAAGACCCCTTTGAGAATTGAAGGGCCCTGGTCACACAATACCCCCCCACCGTCGCGAGGGGCGTCGCGCATTGAGGTGCGGGCGTTTGGCTGCGCGGTTCCGGCGTGGTTGTATGCGTTTCCCGCTCCCAACAGTTACACCGGCCAGCATGTGGCCGAGCTTCATCTGCCGGGCAATCCGCTGATCGTGGGGCATGTGGTGGATGAGCTCATTGGCGCCGGCGCGCGGGCGGCGGAAGCGGGGGAGTTCACGGCGCGGGCGTATTTCAACGGGCGGATCGATCTGACCAAGGCCGAAGGCGTGGCGGCGACGATCAACGCGCAGGGGGAGGCGGAACTGCGCGCGGCGCGACAGTTGATGGCCGGGGAATTGGCGCGGCGGATTGCGCCGGTGATGAATCAACTGGCCGAGACCACGGCGCTGCTGGAGGTGGGGATTGATTTTACGGAAGAAGATGTGTCGTTCCTCTCGCTGGATGAGATCGCGGGGCGGCTTGCGGAAATTGAGAATGCGCTGCGGGGGCTATTGAATGACAGCGCGCGGTTCGCGCCCCTGACCCATCGGCCGGAGGTGGTGCTCGTGGGTCGTCCGAACGCGGGGAAGAGCACACTGCTCAATGCGCTGGCCGGGCGGGAGCGGGCGATCACGTCGCCGGTCGCCGGGACGACGCGGGACACGTTGTCGGCGGAGGTGGCGCTGCCACGGGGGATCGTTCAACTCATTGACGTGGCGGGGCTGGACGATGAAGCGGCGGAGGACCGTAACGCGTCACCGGAAGCGAACGATGGGCAGAGTTCATCCGAGGCGGAAGGCGCGCATCGTGAAATTGCCGCGGCGATGCGTCGGCGGGCGCTGGAGGCGGCGCGGCGGGCGGACGTTGTCGTGCTCGTGCATGATCGGACGGATGGCCGGGCGATGCTGTCGCTGACAACCACGCCGAGCCTGTATGTGCTGAGCAAGGCGGACCTGCCCACGCCGACCGCCAGCGCGGCCGCGCCGCCGACGCCGGTGGTGAGCGTCAGCGCGCGCAGCGGAGAAGGGATGGAGAAGCTGGTCGATGCGCTCGACCGGCTGGTATTTGGAGGGGAATCGCCGTCGGGCAAGTTGAGTGTGAATGACCGGCACTTGCGGTCGATCCACGAGGCGCTGGATGCCATTGGACGCGCGAAAAGCAGTCCGGCGGCCGCGACGGAACTGCTTGCGTTCGATCTGCGCGCGGCGATGGATGCGCTGGGAACGGTCCTGGGGGTCATCTCGCCGGATGATCTGTTGGGGAAGATTTTCTCGACGTTCTGTATTGGTAAGTAGGGTCCGCCTCGCGGACCGTGCGGCGGTTGATCGTGAAGATGGTCCGCAGGGCGGACCCTACAGGCTGCCAATCAATAATCGAGAAGTAAAAACCATGAATCCCTTCAGCTTGCCTTTGCTGGATAAAACGGCGGGGACTTCGCGCTGGCCGGGTGGGGAATGGCGTTGGCGGGATGATGTTGGCCGGTCGCCGGATGATTGCCTGAGGTCGGGCCCACGGTTGGCGCGTCGGCGCGCGGATGGGCGTGGTCATAGACCTCCTTCATGCGGCTGGTCGTCAGGTGGGTGTAGACCTGGGTGGTGCTGAGGCTCTGGTGGCCGAGCAATTCCTGAACGCTCCGCAAATCCGCGCCGTTGTTGAGCAGATGGGTGGCGAAGCTGTGGCGCAGGGTGTGGGGGCTGATGCCGGGATCAAGTCCGGCCATGACAAGGTATTTGTCGAGCTTGCGACGGACCGAGCGCGTGCTGAGGGGTTCGCCGTGCTTGTTGAGGAAAATGGGCGCCGACGCCTGCTCGGGGAGGGCGCGGTTGTGAATCTTGCGGATTTCGAAATAGCGTTGCAGCGCTTTGATCGCCTGCGATCCGATGGGGGTGAGGCGGTCTTTGCGCCCTTTGCCACGGACGCGAATGATCCCTTCCTGGAGATCGATGTCGCCGGTTTCCAGTTCGACCAGTTCGCTGACGCGGATGCCGCTGGAGTAGAGGACCTCGAGCATCGCCTTGTCGCGGGCGCAGAGGATGTCGCCGTCGCCGGGCGCATCGAGGAGCTTTTGCACCTGTTCGAGGTTGAGGCACTTGGGAAGGCGCTTCTCCTGCTTGGGCGTGCGGATGGTGCTCATCGGCGTGGCGCTGACGAGATTGCGTCGGATGAGGTACTTGTAAAAGCTGCGCAGGGTCGCGAGCTTGCGCGCGGTGGTGCTCTTGGTGTAATTCTGGGCGTAGAGGTACGCGAGGAAGTCGCGGACGGTGAGCGGTTCGCACTTGAGGTGGCGCTCGTCGAGGGCTTCGGGGGCGATCAATCCCGGCGCGGCGTTGGCGTGGGACTGGCCGATCTCACCGGCGAGGAACTGCCCGAATTGCACGAGGTCCGAGCCATAGCTCTTGACGGTGTAATCGCTGAAATGCTTTTCGAGCTTCAGATAATCGAGGAACTGCCGCACAAGCGGCGTGCAGGCGCGGTCATGGGAAGACGCGTCGGCGTGCCGTGCGTCATGAGCCGATGGCTGGGGGATGGACCCATGCGAGGGCACCGCGACGGCGCTTGATGCGTGCGCGGGTTCGGGGGCGCTGATGGACGGTGGCGTGATGCCTGTTTCGGTTTGGCTGTTCATAAAGACCGGTTTGCGGCGCGATGACTGCGTCCGGGGATAGATGCCACTCGGCCGGCGATTTCCGG
>CAYTAP010000036.1:23242-26155 GCA_964435775.1 uncultured Tepidisphaeraceae bacterium | reverse complement strand
GTGGCCCACATGCGAAACGATCCTCGTTTCGCACCGCGATATGAAGCGATCAGCAAGTCGCCGCGTCGAGGCGTCCCGACCGGCGCGCCGCTGATCTCTCAGGCCACCCGCGAAGATGGCCAGGCGTCGGATGCTGTTTTGCGGACGATCGCCTCAACCACCCGGGACCGCGATAATGGGTCTGGCAAGACGGGGCAAGGTCCACATAACAAACCCGATAACCTCATGCTGCTTTTTTCGGCAATACAGGCTTCATTTCTTTTGCCAAATGTTCACCAAGCTGATGGGAAAGGACGGCGGCGTCAAACCAGTCGAAGCGCACGTCGCGGCGTTTGACCATATCAACCAGCGCATCGAGCACCTGCGCTTCGTCGCCGGGCGCGTAACGAAAACAGAAATGATGTTGTCCTTTGACGAGGCTTAAAGTCTTGGTGGGTGACATGGGCAAGGTTTCTCCCGGCTCCTGTGATCCGAACAAATTGCGGCGGCGATCAATACATCGCGTGTGCTTCATGGGAATCGTTCAAGGAACTTCATGACCCTTTCAATTTCGGCGACGCCAGCAGGTCGGCGAGCAACTGGTGGTAAACAAAACCGTTGTAGCGATCCATGCTCATGAGGTACTCACGCTCGCCGAACGGACCGACCGGATCATTGCGCCCGGCGGCGTATTGCCAGAGGGCGTCGCGGGTGGACCCATTGGACGCATCAAACATGCCAACCACCTGCACAATCGCGCTGGAGGGGGTGGGCATGGCCGCCTGCCCCTGGGGGCTGGCGGAGCGGATGAGGCGTTCGGGTTCCACTTTCGCGGCCTCGCCCGCGGAGAATCGCCGCATCAACGACAGCGACGCTCCGAGTTTGGGCGGATTGAACGGATCGTAAATTGTCACGGTCGGCACGAGCAGCGCATCGCATCCAAGCAGTTCGCATACCTGCGCCGCCTGTTCTTCAGATCGGACGTTTTGGATGCCGAGGTTGGCGAATACTTCGACGACGCGGTTGACGGGAATCGCGGTGATGCCGCCGACCTGCTGAAGCTGTTGATAGAGGATGTCGGCCTGGAGGATGGGATCGACGCCCTCCTCGCCGCTCAGATTGATCGCGGGACAGACCGCCCAGGTTTTATGACGGGAGTTGACGAGGGAGAGGCGCGTTTCGGTGCCGTAGGGCGGCGTTTTCTCCGCACAACCGCTGACGACGAGCATGAGCAACGTCAGGAAAGTCAGGGTCGCCCACCCGGAATGTTTCGCGCGGGCGACGGTCCCCAGGGTGGGGAAGACATGAACCAGACGTCCATGCCACGGTGATTGATTGCTCCGCATCATGTTCATCGCTTCATCCTTGAAGCCGCGGGTTGCAGCGCTTCGTCATTACTGGGCGCTTCCGAGCGCTTCGTTGGCCATCGGCGCCGGCGGGGCTTTCTTGACAGGCTCCTTCGGGCTTGGGGCGTTTGAAGCGGTCATTTCGCCGGGCATGTTCACATGGGTGGACCAGATGCTGTCGGTCCCATTTCGGTCGCTGACCATAAAGAGCCGATTGCTCGTGCTCCAGACGGGCGTCAGGTTGGTGGAGTTGCCATCGGTGATCCGGTGGCGGTTGCCGCCATCGGCGTCGATCACCCACACATCCTGCCGGCCACGCTGGGGGCTTTGCTGGGTTCCGACGGGCTCGACGACCGTCGCGAAAGCGAGATGTCGGGCATCGGGACTCCAGGCCGGAGTAATGATCGCGGCATTGGTGCTGACGGCAACCTCGGTCATCCGGCTCGCTTCGCCGTTGACCAGATCGAGCGTCCAAAGACTGAACCATCGGCTTCCGCGCTCGCGGGCGCGCTGGAAGGCGATGCGGTCGTCGCCGGCGGGTGTCTTCACGGGGCTCCATGTGGGAAAGAGCCCGGCGCCGATGGTTTTGCGCTCGTGCGTGATGAGATTGAGTGTCCAAAGTTCCCATTGGCTGCTTCGGGGGCTCATGCTGCAATAGACGAGCTTCGTGCCGTCGGGGCTGAAGCTGGGATGCAGGTCCTGCGATTGCCCGGTGGTGAGCTGGACGCAGTTTCGGCCATCGACATCCATGATGTACAGCTTCCATGTGCCGCTCCGCGTCGAACAGAACGCGATTTTCTTGCCGTCAGGGCTGAACGCGGGAAAGGCCGCATCCGCGCCGTCATCGGTTAACTGCGTCACGGACAACCCATCGACGCGCTGAAGATACAACCCGGCATTTCGTGAATGGCGGGTGCTGGCGAAACAAAGCCATTTGCCCGTTGGATCCACCGCGACGCAGCTATCGGCCCCTTCATCGGGGAAAGTGTGCTGCTGGAAGTTGGCATCGCCGATTCCACCGGCCACTGCGAATCGTCCTGGCTCCATCCCGCGAAACTCGCCGAAGAGGTTGACGGCCGGGGCTCCGGATGAATCAGCGCCCAGGGCGCGCTGCAACGGGCTGTATTGCGGCGGATTGTCCACGGCGACGGTTCGCACCGATTGATCCGTTGAGCACCCCGGCACGACCAGGATCGCAGCCACGGCCGCCCCGCCAGACATCAACCACTTCACCATCCGTCTAGTATTCATCGCCGTCACCTCATCTTCGTACGTCCAGAGGGCAACGGTTGCCCTCTTGGGACGTATCGGCTTGCCCGAAGGGGCAAATAAGCCTGGCGATGAATATTCGGATGGACAAGGAGTGTTATCGGACGTTGCGTCGATGGTTGACGAATTTTCGAATTTTCAATTTTTGATTTTGGATTTTCGATTGAGGGAGGCGAGGACGGCGCGCGAGCTTTTCTTGCTCCTTCAATCGAAAATCACCAATCAAAAATCGAAAATCCGTTCGCTTCAGTGGCCCGTTGGACCGGAGGCGCCCGGCGGCGCGCCATTCTGTCCTTCCTGGGGGAAGAGGATGGGGAAG
>CAYTAP010000036.1:9147-23232 GCA_964435775.1 uncultured Tepidisphaeraceae bacterium | reverse complement strand
CGCTGGATCGACGGAAGACCATGCTTTCCCGGCCTTGCGGGCGGTCGTGCTTGAAATCGATCAGGACGAGCGCGACGGCGATCGTCTGACCCGTGACGGGCTGATCTTCAAAAACCGGCATCGTCCCGTTCCAACTCAGTCCCTTGATCGCGCCGAGGGTGTTTTGCAGGGACCGCCAGCGTTCAGTGAACTGTTCCTGGCTGACCCGCTGTTGAAAAGTGTCGTCGAAAAGTGCATAGGCGTTTTGCCATTTCTGAGTGCCTTCATCTTTCTGAATCTCGGCCGACAACTGGGCGATCATCGCGACGACCTGCTGTTGGCCCTCGAGATGCTCCTGGTGTTCGTTCCAGGCCCGGGCGCCGACAATGGAGGCGAACACGAGGCTGAGGATGATGCCGGCGCCGGCGGCGAGACGGCCGGTCTGGGTGCCGCCGCTGCGACGTATCTGCCACCAGGCGGTAAGGCCGAAGATGATGCCCAAAGCGGGGATGATCAGCAGGACCGATCCGAGGAGAACCAATGCGCTCGCCAGACCAAGAGAGAGCGCGGCAATGGCCATCGTGTTGACGGCGACATAGTCCTGGCTTCCCACGCCGGCGGTGGTGGACATGCGGTAGAGGGAGGAGAGGGAGCCGTTGGGGGTGGTTGAGGCTGCGCCTGTGGCGGCGCCATTTGATTGAGATTCATTCGTGGGGAGGTTGGACGAATCGGCCATGATCTGATTTCCCGTTCGATGTCGTGCGCTCGGCGAGCCGTTCAGCATGGCTCAATAGCCCGGATCGTTCAAGTTTTCATGACGACTTTCCCGATGCTCAAGCATGGTCGGCCGCCGGCCGACCGATCGTCATCATGCCATCTAATCTTGCCGAGTATACCATGAACAAGCGTGAACTCATCGATGATATCCGCCGGATCAACCCCACGGCCGAGGCGCAGTTCCTCGCACAGTTTGATGATGCGGCGCTTAAGCAATATCTCGAGCACCTCCAGGGAGCGCAGGAAAAACGGATGCGCATTTCCGGCTGGGTGCGCCGTCAGCCGAAGCTTCGGCTTGTGGGGTAAGCTGACTTCGGTTGATCTTCGCACGGACCTTTAATGCGGCTCCCCCTTTGGTATGACCGGCTCAGGGAGCCGCGCACGCAGAAAGGGGCTGCACGACGCAAAAACCGCATACTTCGTGCGTGGTGCCGTGGTCCGTCAATAAAACCATCCCGGAATACAAAAACCGTCATCAAGCATCCGCCGATGATGCCGCGCCGCTGAGGCTGGATCATCGCAAGACGCTTGATGACGGTTGCTTTTTGGGATGGGTCGGGCACCACTCGGCATCCGTCGCAGGTCTCACCTGACGTTCCAGACCGTCAGACGGCTGGAGGGGCGGAGCAGAAGCACGCTGTCGATGTCATCCTGGGCCTGCTTCCACTCGTAATCCCAGTTGCGCGTGATCATCTGGCCGCGCTCGCGGGCGGTGTATGCGGGGGTGGCGCAACCGGTCATCCCGGCCGCCATTCCCGCGAGAACCATCGCAAATACCAACGTCTTCATGACCGGGCCTTCCTGCTAGAGCTTCACACGTTGTTTCGGCAACATCAGACAATTACCTTGACCTCCAGACTGTACCCGCCTGCGATGAAGGCTGTCAAAGCATGACGCTTTTTGACAACAGGGCCCGCCCCGCTCACCGCGCGCCTTCCATGCAGCGGTTTGTCAAGGCTGCTCAATTTGCAACACCCGGACAGTGCCATTCAGCGTCGCCGCGCCGGGTCATACAGCTCGTCTGTACCTTTTATTGAACGAGGGAAAATCCAGTTTGGGCTTCTCCATGAATGACGCGCTCGGCAGGTGATGGCCAGAAAAGAGCGATGTCCCCTTATCGTCTTCGGCAGGTGATGACGAGAAAAGAGCGGTGTCCCATTATCGTCTTCCGTGCTCCTTCGACATCCACTGGAGGGGACTTGACTTACACTGGTTGACCGCGTCTGCGCGACAGGAGAAGGCTTCCCACGCCGAGAAGCGACATGGTGGCAGGTTCGGGGACCGTGCCGACAAAGACCCACTCAACCGATGCGTTGCCGGAAGCGCCAGTCGCGGGAGTGGTCACAAGGAGATATCGCTTGGCCACACCCACAGACCCGGTCCAAGGCTGAATCCATTGGTTATCAGATCCGAGACTGACACTGGTTGGCTTCATGAAACCAAAGTCCGGGGCGGCCGAATTGTCGCCTGCCGTTGAAACCAACTGATCGTCGCTCCACGTCCAGGTCAGCCCGGCCCAACTGGGCGTGCCGCCCCACTTCTGGAGCAACTCATATGTTGCCGTTAATGTGATGGATGCATAGCCGGCGCCGAAGTCGAGATAACCCACCCTTGGACCGGCATATACTTGAGGCGACGTGGCAAAGGCATATCCCGGCGCGGCGCCAACGGTGGGCGCTGATGGGGGTTGCGCGTCAAACGCGCCTGTGAAGATCACATTTTGATTCCCTGGATCTGCTGTGGAACCGGAGCCCACCGGCACGATCAAAGCGGCCGACGTGACACCCGCGCCGCCTGTTAGAGCGGCGATGCCAACCAAGACGCTGCGCGAAACATGACATGTATTCATGACATTCTCCCGAAGAGCGAAAAAAGTGTGACTCAACTCCTGCTTGCGACCTGTTGTTAGAAATAGCCCTTTGACAATCCGCGACCCGACCTCTTGTTTGAACGCGGCGTGGAGAGCATCTCCATGCCCATGCGGCCGATCAGACACCCCTAATTCTCCGACAAGGTATAAATATTCGCTTGGTATTGTTGCCAATCCTGCCCGACGTAACTATGCACCTGACTGGCGGGGATGCCGCCGTCGGTGGCGTTGGCGGACAAAATGTACTGGTAGTCTCCCTTGTAATACTTGTTGTTCAGAATGGAGACGTGGCCGTCGACGAAGACGGTGGGTCGCCCGCCGGGGAAATGCCAGCTTCGCACGGCCAGACCGTTGAAGGTGTTCATTGCGGGGTAGTTATAAAGTCGCATGGAGCACCATTGGATCGGGGCCTGGGATTCAAAGCCTTTGAAATGCCGCAGGCTCCATGTGTTGGCGACGTAGAGGGAAGCATTGCCGGGGTCGGTAGTCGCATGGGCGATGTCATTGTTCCAGTGATAGAACAGGCCCGCGTAGGTGTTGGCGGTGCTGAAACATTCGCCGTGATCGTAGAGGCGGTTTTGCCCATTGGTGGTGAGCGTACTGATGGGCGAGGCAGGGCAAATCCAGATTCCGCCGGCGACGCGGAGCGTGCCCCAATTGTCGTCGAACGCCTGCGTTTCCGCGCCGATATAAGTGGACAGCATTGCCTCCAATGGGTAGTCGTCGCAGGTGCGTTCATACTTCAGCGAAGCGCCGCTGCCCGAATAGACGACCGGATAATACCAATGGTTGTCGTGCGCATAGAGCGTAAAGCCCATGCCGATCTGGCGCAGGTTGCTGGCACACGCGATCTGCTTGGCGGACTCTCTGGCTTTATTGAGCGATGGCAAGAGCAGCGAGATCAAAATGGCGATGATGCCAATGACCACAAGCAACTCAACGAGCGTAAAAGCCCGGAATGAGGATACGGCGCGGGTCGAGCTTTCGTGCGCGTCGATGGACGTGAACTTTTGCATAGGCCGCTCACAACGAGGGTATGTTTGGCCTTTGTCTGCCAGGCGGAATCAGATATTTCGCACTGACACGCTTATTGGATAAAATTGCTCGGAACTGAACTGTTGCATCACTATACTATACAAAATGCCCCTAGGCAAGAAAAAAACCAAAGTGTATGTCGTCAAAACCCACGTTTTGCTTCCGCTGTGTTGTAACAGATTATGACGAGTGGACTTACGTCACATTACTGCAGAATGGGACGAAATTGCCAACAGAGTGGATCGGCCCGTCCCTCTGAAGGAAAAAGAGGGCACTGCTGCTGATGGGGAGGAAATAAGGGAGGGATTAAAGCGTGACGTGAACCTTTTTACATGACCACATGGAATCCGGGAAACGGTCAAAGATCAATTCCGACTGTCCGCGCCCAGCATTCGCGAGGGCTCGAGGAACAAAACGGGCGTGGCACGGAGTCTCCAATCAAAAATCAAAAATCGAAGCTTCCGCGTCAAAACTCATCCACACCCTCGACGATGCCCATTTCGCGGAGGCCCTGACGCCACTCCATGTAGGCATAGGGGACGCCGAGCTCGTCGTGGAGGCGTTTGAGGCGGGTATGGAAGCGCTCGTATTGATCGTTTTGCCAGTCGGTGCTGCGGGGGTCGCAGAAGAACATGCGGCAGCCCATCGGGCGGATACCGTGGACGCCGCAGAGTTTGCCCACCTGGAAGGGGCAGCCGACGCCATCCCACGCGGTGATGGCGCCGACGAGCTTGGCGGGTTGATTCATCTGACGCAGGTCGTGGATGAACGTTCCGAGTTCGATGGCGGTGATGAAGAGGCGGTGGCCGTATTCTTCGAAGCGGCAGCATCGCCCCGACGCGCCGCAGAGGGTCCAATGGCGGTCGATCTCGACGGCAAGGTCCTTGTACACCGCATCCACCGCGTCGCGCACCTCCTGCCGCTCCCCGGCGGCGAGGATCGCCTCCCTCAACTCATCGGTCATGTCACCACCAAACGACGCCATTGATTCTTCCTTCACGATCCCCGGGCGCGCTCACCGCATCATGGCCGGACTGTCAGGCCATGAATACCCGGTGCGGCCGGGAGGTTCTCTGATGTATTGTAGTCTCCCAGTGCGGCAAGCCTAATCCGATTGCCTGGCCGATCCCAATTCCTTCGTGATTTCGCTTTCCAACTCATCGAGCTTGCCGAGTTCGGTCTTCTCGGCCGCGAGGACGTCGGCGCTGATCATCCGGTCGATTTCATCGTCACTCACCGCCTCCTCGCGAACCCCAGTCGCGCCGCCGGACAGCGCCGAATCCTCCATCGAATCGAGGAAAACCTCCATGCGCTCCTCCATGCTGCCCGCCTGGGCGACGGCCCGTTCCCACTGCGCCTGGGTCCGCGTCAGGTCCATCTCACCAAACACGCGGGCGATTTCCCCGCTCATCAGGTTCATGCTTTCAGCGAACTGCTGCGAGGCGGCGGCCTGCTGCTGAATGAGCATCGCGTTCTTGATCGCCAGCAACTGCCGTTCGAGCATCTTCTTCACGGCCGCCGTCTTCTTCAGGGCGCTGCGGATGAATTGATACTGCCCCTCATCGCCGATCTTTTTGGCGTGCTGTGCGTTCTTGATGAAGTCCTCGGCGAACTTCTCCTGCTGACGAATCGACTTCTCGATCGCCCGCATCCCCTGGCGAATCTTCATCTGGCTCTCGAGCCGCCGCTCATCTTTGCTTTTGAAGAGGCCCATGGGGGTAGTGTATCGCGGGGGCAGGGGGAATAGTATTTGGATTTTCAATTTTTGATTGATGATTTTCGATTGCGGAAGTGGGGCATGTGCGTGCTTTCAATCGCAAATCAAAAATCACAAATCGAAAATCAGCATCCGCACTGTTTAACCCAAGCGATCCCTTTGACGCCCCCCGCCCGGAAACTATTATGCCCCCCGGTCAATGGGGGAAGTGGGAAGGAGTCCGGCTTCGGTGCGATTCGCCGCCATTCGAGTGACGTGCGTGGCAGGCGCCGTCGCGGCCGTCGCGGCCTTTTGCACTCCCTCCCGCGCGCAAACGCCCCCCACCAGCGACACGTTCATCATTCACGCCGCCTCGGCGGCCACATGGGGACAGGCGGGGACCGCGATCATTCAATTGCAGGGGCCGGTCAACATTCAACTGGATCAGGCGACGCTTAGCGCCGATGGCGCGGTGATCTGGCTGCGCCCAATCGAAGGCGCGGTCGTCGGGCGGCAACGCGCGGACATCGCGCTTCTGGGCCATGCGCGGATTCGACAGGGGGATGTTCAGCGATCGGGCAAGGAGCTGATGATCAGCGCGGAGGTGCGCGGGTCGGTGGCCTTGACGGCGGAACACCGTCTGGCGCTGGATCAAAGCAGCAGCGCGGAATATCGGCAGGCGCTGGCCTTGGCGCGGGGTTCGGGGGGAACGGGTAATGAACCGTCGGACAACACTCGGCCGGAGATCGCGCCGGCGCCGCCGGCCTTGCCGCCGGTCAAGCCGCGGCATCCGGGGCAAATCGCTCCAACGCCGCCGCGCGCGGAGGGTCCGGCGGCATCGCCCCAGTCGCCGCCGCTCACGATCCGATTCAAGTCGTTGGAAACGACCAAGACGGCTGAGGGAAAGGTCGCGGTCATCCTGAGCGGCGGGGTGTTGCTCTTGCAGGAGCGGCCGAACCATGACTTCATCGAATTGCAGGCCGAGCGCGCGGTGCTGTTCACGACGTTGAACAGCCTGAGTGACGCCGGGCGGGATCGTGGGGAGATCAAGCAGGTCCAGGATGCGGTCACGGCGGCGTATCTCGAAGGGGATGTGCGGATCAGCTACACGTCGGGGGACGCGGCACTGTCGGGCGGGCAGCGGTTGGAAGCCAATCGGGTTTACTATGAGTTCGCCACGGACCGCGCGATTCTGACGGATGCGGTCGTTCACAGCGTGGAACCGACGCATCAAATCCCGATCATCTTGCGGGCGACAAAGATTCGCCAACTGGCGCTTGGGGAATATGACGCCACCGATGCACAACTGACGACCAGCTCTTTCGCGACGCCGACATATGGGATCGCGGCGCGGCAGGTCTATGTGCGCCGGGAGGATGGAGACGACGCTGGCGATGAAGGCAGGACGGCCTTCACCGCGCACGATACGACGTTCAACGTGCTCGATTTTCCGATTTTCTATTTTCCAGTCATGGGGGGAACGATCAGCGACCGTGGTTTTCCGTTGCGGCAGATCGGGGCGTCCAACTCACGGCAGTTTGGCTTTGGGGTGACGACCACGTGGGGGCTGTTCGAGTCGCTGGGGCTTGTCGGCCCGCGTGATCTCGACCTGGCCGCGCACCTGGACTACTTCAGCGACCGTGGGCCGGCGGTTGGACTGGATGGGAAGTACAAAGGCGGCTTCATCATCGACGCGACGCACGAGCCGTGGAATTACGAGGGGCAGTTTCAGTCCTACGCGGTTTTGGATCACGGCAAGGATGACCTGGGGCGGGGGACGGTGGATCCGGACAAGAGCTTTCGCGGACAGTTTCTCTGGCAGCACCAACATTTTTTCCCGGAGGACTGGCAGTTGCAGTTCCGGGCCGGGTACACATCGGACCCGACATTCCTGGAGCAGTGGTTTCCCGATGAGTTCAACAACGGCCCGCCGCATGACATTTCGCTGTATGTGAAACGGCAGCATGACACCGAGGCCTCGACCTTCCTCGTCAACGTGCAGCCGCGGAACTTCGTGACCTCGTCGCAAATGATGCAGGAGCAGTTTGAAATCGAACACCTGCCGGAGTTTGGATATCACCGGATTGGTGACAGCTTCGCGGATGACAATTTCACGTTCTTCAGCGACAACTCACTGGGGTTGCTCCGGTTTCATCGCAGCGATGTGTCGCTGGCTGACCAGGGGTTCGGACCAGGCGTCTCTCCGGGCTTGCCGGCGGAGGGAACCACGGGAACGACCGGCGACCCGGTGTTTCGCGGCAACTTCCGACAGGAAATTGATTATCCGGTCAGCGCCGGTCCGTTCCGCATCGTGCCGTATGTCGAGGGGATTTACACCGGGTATTCCTATGCCCCCGACGGAGAGGCCAAGCATCGGCTCTTCGGCGGGATCGGTTTGCGCGCGACCACCGCCTTTTGGCGCGTCGATGATTCGGCTGAATCGGACCTGCTGGACATTCACCGTCTTCGCCATGTCGTCGAGCCGGAGATCAACCTGTTCACGAGCGGGCAGACGATCGACCGCAGCCAGGTGTATGTCTATGACGAGCAAACCGACGCGATCAACGACATCAGCGCCGTGCAACTGGCGTTGCACCAGCGCTGGCAGACCAAGCGCGGCGGGCCGGGGCGATGGCGGAACGTGGACTTTTTCTCGTGGAATGTGGAAGCCAATTTGTTCGCCAATCAGCCGCCGGACAACCTGCTTCAGCCGACGGGATTCCGCGGGCTTTACTTCCCTTCGATGCCGGAGGCGTCGATCCCGCGCAACAGCATCAACACCGATGCGACCTGGCGGGTGAGCGACACGACGGCGATCCTGGGCGATGCCCAGTACAACCTCGACGAGGCGAGGCTGGCGACGGCGGCGATTGGCGTGGCGGTGCGGCGCGATCCGCGCGTCTCCTACTACCTGGGGACGCGCTACATCGACGAACTCAATTCCAACATCGCGACCTTCGCGGTGGATTACCAACTGACCAAAAAATACCTCTTCAGTTTCGCGCAAAGCTACGATTTCAGCCAGCGTGACAATGTCTCCAGCAGCATCACCCTCACCCGCCACTTCGACCGCGTATTTGTCGCCGTGCGGTTCAACTACAACGCCTCGGACAACATCAGCGGCATCGGCATCAACGTGATCCCCGAAGGCGCGCAGGGGCAATACCTCAACACCGTGCAGAATGTCTTTGCCCGGAATTGAAGCGTGCGACGCGGCGAAGAGTTTCGCGCGGGTGCAACGGAACTTATTGCCGCGCCTTTCCAACCGATGCGCTTGCGGTTGAACGTTTGGCGAGGATGCTCCAATCGACTTGATCGACGGCGGCGATGATGCCGGGGGGAAGGTTGGTGGTGAATGGCTCGCTCGCAACGGTGCAGAGGATGGGGGATTTCCCCCACTTTTCGATGATGCGCGGGTTGGTTTCCTCGGCCACGGACGGCGTGTCGGTCGGATAGCGGTTGATGACGACGCCGGCGATGGGAATACCGGCGGTTCGCAGGGCATGAAGCGTCAGCAGCGTATGGTTGATCGTCCCCAGGCCGGGACGGGCGACGACGACGACGGGGTAGCCAAGCCATCCGGCGACATCGAGAAGCGTGTGACGCGAATCCATCGGCACCATCACCCCCCCCACGCCTTCAACGATCAGAACATCACTTTGCGGCGTCATCAGATCGAGCGACCGCTGGATGGCCGACCAATCAAGCGGCTGATGCGCCCGCTCGGCGGCCACCGCCGGCGCAAGCGGCTCGACATAGCGCTGCGGGCAGATCACATCAAGAGGAAATCTCGCGCCGGCGCAATGCGCGAGAAACTCGGCATCCTCGCTGACCAGACCTTCGCGGCGATGAACGCACCCCGTGGCGGCCGGCTTGCAAATGCCGACGCGGGCGCCCCGACGATGAAACCATTGCCCGATCGCGCCGGCGATGACCGTCTTGCCGACTTCAGTGTCAGTGCCCGTGATGAACAGGCCGGGAATGGAGGGGGGTTGGAGCATCGTGTTATTTTCGATTTTTGATTCTTGATTTTCGATTGGAAAGATTGTGCGGTCGATCCCGTACTCCTGTGTTCTCGTGATGCCATCCTTCCGTTTTCAATCAACAATCATCAATCGAAAATCGAAAATGGATACTCGCACGATCTCGGGCTCTCCTTCGCACATCATCCACATGAGCCGAATATATCACTTTCGGTGTTCCTCGGAAGTCAGGTTCCGCCGCCCCGCTTGTTAAGATCATCCCCATGCACATCCCCACCCACATCCTCTCCGGCTGGTGCCTGGCCAACTGCCTGCCCCTGTCGCCCCGGCAGCGACTCGGCTGCATGGTGGCGGCCGCGATTCCGGATCTGGACGGGCTGGGAATCATCTTCGGCGCCCAGTCGGACGCGTTTCAAAATTATCATCACCTGCTCGGTCACAATCTCGCGTTTGCGCTCGTCAGTTGCGGCCTGCTCGCCTTGGCCGGGCCACGAAAGGCGATGTCGTTTGTCCTCTACATGGCGATGTTCCATCTGCATCTGCTCATGGATTATTTCGGCAGCGGACCCGGCTGGCGCATCTTTTACCTCTGGCCGCTGTCGCGTTGGAATGTGGTCAATTTCAACGGATGGGATTTTTACTCCTGGCAAAACATCCTGGCCGCCGCCGTTCTCCTGGCATGGACAATCGCCATCGCCGCCTGGAAGCGCCGCACACCTCTGGAAGCACTCATGCCCAACCTCGACCGGCAACTGGTCAACCTGATCCCCCGGCGGGTGCGGGCGGAGAATTCGTAGGGTCTGTGGTACGCCGCGGACCTATCACGCGGATCGGCAAGATGTCTGCGGGAAAGCAGAATAGGAGGCATTACTCATTTTGGATATCATGCTCATTACCCATACAAAGTAGTGATCCCATTTCTCTTTTTCGGAGTAACCGAATGCTTTCGTTCGCTACTGAATTTCCGATCCGTGACGGACGCACATCCACTGATTTCTTCAAATCAGTTGAAAAATGGCTCCTTGGCTCGCCGCACACGGCACTGCGACAGGAATCGCTCGACGATCTTCTTTTGAATGATGAATTCGTCGTGGAAGGGACAGCGGAGCGATTCGAATCAGTAAGAGTCGCCACCTCCAACTCGGAAGCCGCCAGCGTGCGATACGCTAAACGTGATGCGTCGTTTGAATGGGTCACATCGATCGTCATGGCGGCCAACGATGGACGCAATTGGGTCAGCATCCGCACATCTTGCGAATCCCAGCACCCGTCAGCCCGGGTACCTCGTGCAAAGAAACCTGTGCTGGTGCGAACCCTATTGACTGACCTTGGCGGTGGGCAGGATGGAGTGCTGGCGGTGCAAGGACGTCCCTATCGGCTTTCCGATGCAGACATTGATGTCGCGGCTCGATTGATCGACGCACGCTGTTCCTGTCGCATGCCGATTGTCTACGTCAGCGCGCATTTCATTTCAGGTTATGTTGTTGATTGCGGTCGTCTTGCTCAATCGCTTGAGGGACTAGCTCATGTTGTGGTCGAACCCAATCGTCCTTTCTCCGTACGCTTGAAAGACGAGGTAGAGTCGCAAAACGTGTATGGTGGCACGGTTGGCATCTATTGGCCCGACGGGGGAGGAAGGCGGTCATTTTTCCTTGGTCCGGAGTTTCAATCAGAAGAGGACATTGAGTCGGCTATCGTCGACGAAATAACAGATGCACTGACAAATCGGCGTCCGCTTGTATGGTGTACATGGGCTGCTGTACAGGAAGCGGCATCGAAGAAGGCGTATCAAGCCCTCAAAGATGCTGGCTCCACCAGCCTCCAAGACTACATAGATAACTTTGACAGCGAGATCAAAACAAAAGACGCAGCGCTTGCTGATGCAGAGCGAGAAATCAACCGACTCCACGCGGAATTGCGCAAGTATGAGGCGAAGGTCAACAAGGGCGCCGGGATCGTGGTCAAGACAGGCAGAGAGCAGGATCTATGGCCGAACGAAATCGCAGAAATCCTCCGCGATGCGATAGAGGGTGCGGACAACCACGTCGCGAATGACAGCCGACGCCGACATGTTCTCAAGGCCATCTGCGATGCTAATCCTTTGGGCGATGGGTCGAAGCGACGTCGTGAAAAGCTGAAGGAATTGTTGCGCGATTACAGGTCGATGGATGCGCACACGCGGAAGGGGCTGGATGAGTTGGGATTCGCCGTTTCGGAAGACGGCAGGCATTTCAAGCTCATGTACCAGGGTGACGATCGGTACACATTTACGCTGCCAAAGAGCGGAAGCGATCATCGTGGCGGACTCAACGCGGCTAATGACATTGGTCGTTTGCTATTCTAGGCAAGGAGTAAAGGAACATCACTGGCTCTGGAATGACAACGGGACGGGTCCAATTATTGGATATTGGACCTGTGCCGTGTGCCGCTTCTGTCCCATTTGCCGTATCAAAAATCACCACTCGCAAATCAGAAATCAATCCTTCCATCCTCTCAAACTCGCGTTCACGCTTCATCCCCCTATCCGAATATCTCGCTTTCACCCGTTGGCGGAATACTTCCCTCGTGTATGCTGATGGCATGAGCGACAACAGGCCGGTGGCGTTGGTGACGGGGGGAGCGAAACGGGTGGGGCGCGGGATTGCCCTGGGGCTGGGGAAAGCGGGGTATGATGTGGCGATCACATACCTTCACAGCGAGAAGGAAGGTGAATCGCTGGTGAAGGAGATTGAGGGGATGGGGCGGCGCGGGGCTGCGATCCAGGCGGATCTGACGAAGCCGGCGGAGGCGTCTCGGAAGATTCGCATCGCGTTTGAAAAAACATTCGGGCGGCTGGATGTGTTGGTGAACAACGCGTCGATTTATGAAGCAAGCGGATTGCGGGAGACGAGTATCGAACAGATGAATCGATTCCAGGCGGTGCATGTGCAGTCGCCGCTGCTCTTGGCGCGGGAGTTCGAGGGGATGCTGAGAAGGGCGCGGGGGCATATTGTGAACATGGTCGATTTGATGGCCGAGCGACCCGGGCCGGAGTTTCTGGCGTATGCGGCGAGCAAGGCGGGTTTGCTGTGCCTCACCCAAGGCTTGGCGCGGGCGTTGTCGCCGGAGGTGACGGTCAATGGGATTTCACCGGGCGCGGTGGAATGGCCGAAGGATTATCCAGAGTCAGAGCAGGCGAAGTATTTGAAGCGGGTGCCGCTGGGGCGGGTGGGGACGCCAGAGGAAGTGGCGGAAACCGTGCTGTTTTTGACTCGGCCGGGCGGCTACATCACGGGACAAATCGTGAGACTCGATGGGGGTCGATCCATTACATAGGGTAAAAGTCGCCCCACACGGGGAAACCGGCGAGCATCAATCGAGGACCAAGCGCATGACATCCCATGAGATGACGATTCACGGCTTCCAGAGGCATATTTTTGAGCGGTATGAGAAGGCGGATCGGGCGCGGGGGACGGCGGGGACCTGGCTCTGGTTTTCAGAAGAGGTGGGGGAATTGGCGCGGGCGCTGGCGAGAGGGGAGGATCGGGCAAACCTGGCGGAGGAGTTCGCGGATGTGTTCGCGTGGCTGTGCACGCTGGCGAATATCAATGACATCGATCTGGCCGAGGCGGTGAAGGGGAAGTATTTGTCGGAGGATCGGCCGGTGGGGGAAAAGTGATTGACGCGTCGCGGGCCGTCGCGGATGAACCATCGTGTGCGGCGGATGGTTCGGGAATGGCGAACCGACAGGCGCCCGCTCCACTTCAATCGCGGGCGGCGATGCCGTCGGGAGTGACCAGGAGAAGCTGCTCGGTCACCTGGTGGGGCATCTGGCGATAGTCGGCGACGATTTGCTCGCGATATTTTTCGACGGTCGGGGCATCGTTCTTGAAGCAAAGCAGAATATCCCGATTGGGGACGGCGGCGGCGAAGGGGCTGCCGAGGTATTCGCGGAGACGGTTGTGCAGGGTGGGCAGAAGGATGCGGCTGGCGTCGTAGCCATCCATCGCCTGGAAGATGATGAGCGACACGCCTCCACCGTCGTCGGGGGCGGCGTGGGCGTTGAGGGTTTCGCTCTTGCGGACAAGGTTGGCCATGGCGACGGCGTGAAGATCGTCGATGGACATCTCCCATTTCTTGAAGCGCGCCAGGGGGATGTAGTCAATGGTGCGATCCTGATCGAGCGCATAGGCGATGACAAGGTTGGCCACGAAAGGCTGGGTGACCATCGAGCCGAGTTGAAGGTCGGCCGGGGCCTGGGGAATCACCATGGGGAAGATGCGGTCGCGGAGGTCCTCGAAAGGACCGGAATGATCGGGATGACCTTCGGCGGCACGGAGAATTTCGACAATCCATCGCTCGGTGTGGCGGCGCAAATCCTGAGGACGAAGCAGCGTCAGGCGGTACAGGTTTTCCAACGACGCCGGCATGCCATTGATCGACAGGGAAAAGGGATGCTCGGCCCGCGCGGCTTTGACGAGCGGAAACTTGTCCCGCACCACCTCAAGCACACGCTCGGAAAACTGTTCTCGTGTCAGTTCGGCCATGACTGGATGATATCCGCGCCGGGCGGCGGTGGCCACGTTGTTGCAGGCCATGGTTTTGGTACGGCGAAGAGTTGGTCTTGCCAATCCATTTTGGGTGCCACAGGTCGCGGCATGCCGAGACCCGAGCCTCTGGCCGCATCAATGACGCATGTCCGCGAATACCTCGACATGCGGCTCCCACGCGCACGTTTCAAACCCATGCGGACAACATGTGCCCCG
>CAYTAP010000036.1:0-9137 GCA_964435775.1 uncultured Tepidisphaeraceae bacterium | reverse complement strand
CGTTGGACACCCTCCGGCCGGGTGGTTAAAATCGACTGTCGAAGCGGGTCGTGATGAATCGATGTTCTCCTGATTCACAGCACGTCCCGCGAAAGGGTTCCCGTAGCGCAATTGGATAGAGCGTCGGCCTCCGAAGCCGAAGGTTGCAGGTTCGACCCCTGCCGGGAACGTTGATCGGTCACGCATCTGGCGACAATCATCGCAAGGTTCCTATAATGCATGCATGGCTCCTCCACTGATCCGGCCGACAGTGCGCGCGATGTCCGGGTATACGCCCGGCGAGCAGCCGCGCGCCGGCGAGCGCGTCGTCAAGCTCAACACCAATGAGAATCCGTACCCGCCAAGCGAAAAGGTGATGGCGGCGATCGCCAACATCGAACCCGAGGCGCTGCGGCGGTATCCCGATCCGCGGGCTACGGCGTTTCGCAACGCGGCCGCCAAGGTTCATGGCGTATCGCCCGACATGATCATGGCGGGCAATGGGTCGGATGACATTCTGACCATCGCCACCCGCACGTTCATCGACGCGGGGGGCACGCTGGCGTATCCGGAGCCGACCTATTCGCTCTACCCGGTGCTCGCAGCGATTCAGGATGCGAAGATCAAGGCCGTCGCGTGGGAGGCGGATTATGCCCTGCCAATCGAGGCGCTGTGCAAGAGCGGCGCGCAGGCGATTTACCTGGCCAATCCGAACGCGCCCAGCGGCACGGTGGTGACGGCGGCGGCGCTGGGGGAATTGGCCGGGCGATTCGAGGGGGTGGTGTTGATTGATGAGGCGTATGCGGATTTCGCGGATCAAAATTGTTTGTCGCTTGTGAAGGCACATCAGAACGTGGTCATTTCGCGGACGCTGAGCAAGGGGTATTCGCTGGCCGGGCTGCGATTTGGTTATGCCATCGCACAGGCAGCGCTCATTGAGCAGATGAACAAGGTGCGCGACAGCTACAACTGTGACGCCATTTCCATCGTGGCGGCGACGGCGGCGATTGAGGATCAGGAGTACGCGCGGGGGCACTGGCAGGATGTGCGCAACGAGCGGGCGCGGGTCAGCGCGGGGCTGGCGGAACTCGGCTGGTCGGTCATCCCCAGCCAGGCGAACTTTGTCCTGGCCACCGCGCCGGATGGGCGGGGAAAGGCGGCGTATGAGGGGCTCAAGCGCCAGGGGATTCTCGTGCGCTACTTCGATCTGCCCGGCCTGACCGACAAAGTCCGCATCACCATCGGCGCCAGCCATGAAAACAACGCCCTCCTGGCGGGATTGAAGACGCTCGCGTCGGCGGAGCAGGCGGCGTAAGGGTATAATGCGATGGTATCGAGCGGATGAGCGGCGAGGCGCGCCCATTGATTGGAGGCATTATGACCCTCAAAGCCCATTTCGACGGCAAGATGTTTGTTCCGGATGAACCGGTGGATATGGACGCCGGACAAGAGGTTCTTGTAAAGGTCGTGCAGCAACCCTCTCGCGGCATGACCGGTGCTGAAACGGTTCAGTACCTGGAAGCGCATCCGGAGATCAGAGAGTATTGGGAAAAGTTCGCCGCCGGACGAGACAGCAGGGAGGTAGCGGCCGACCTTCGTCGCCAGGCACAAGGTTTTTTGTAGGGTCCGTGGTACTCCGCGGACCACTGCTGCAACGTGAAGATGGTCCGCAGAGTACCACTGACCCTACAGGATCAATCCGGATGATTTCAAAAGGCACAACCATGACCCCCACCCGCTCGGCCGAGATATCACGAGAGACCAAAGAGACGAAGATCCAGCTTTCGCTCAACCTCGACGGAGGCGGATCGAGCGATGTCGAGACGGGCATCGGTTTTTTCAATCACATGCTCGATCTGCTCGCCCGCCACAGTTTGATTGATCTGAAGGTATCGGCGCAGGGCGACCTGGAGGTGGACGGGCATCACACGGTGGAGGATGTGGGAATCGTCCTGGGGCAGGCGATGGAGAAGGCGGTTGGGGACAAGCGCGGGATTCATCGCTACGGCTGGGCGATCGTGCCGATGGATGAATCGCTGGCGCAGGTGGCGATTGACCTGTCCGGACGGCCGGCGTTTGTGTTCAACGTGCCCTTCACCGGCCCGCTCATCGGAACATTCCCCGTCGAACTCGTTGATGAGTTCTTCAAGGCGCTGGCGACAACAGCGAAGATGAACCTCCACATCAACGTGCCCTACGGCGGCAACAATCACCATATCGCCGAGGCGATCTTCAAAGGCGTCGCCAAGGCGCTGCGGCAGGCGGTCGAGCCGGACCCGCGTAATCCGGGCGTGCCGAGCACCAAGGGATCGCTGATTGGATGATCACGGCACAAACGTCGCCACCGCCGCTTCGGGGTTGGCGTAAACGGTCGCTTCACTCAGGTTGATGTCGATCTGCCGGGCGAGCGTCGTTTTGCCGCCGTTGGAGGTGTATTTGGCGTCGGTGCTCAACTGACAGGGGAAGTTGTACCCGTCGATCGCCTCGGCGTGGCCGTCGGCGAAGGCTGCGTTGGCGACTGTATTGGCGCCATTGGGTCCGCGATGACGGTAGCCGATGCGGCTGTTGGTCATGCCGACCTGGTTGACCGACTGGCGGCCCATGTAAATGCCGTCGGCGACGACGATCAACTGCGACGAATGCCGGATGCCGCTGGTGTTGTGCAGGCGGATGAAATTGCCGCTGTTGTCCGGGCCGACGCCGACCGAGGCGGTGTAGTAGAGATCACTGGACGGAATATCGGCCGGTTGATTGCCGACGGGGTTGTAGGCGTTGATCCAATAGCTGACGCGAATGATTTTGTTGAAGCCCAACGCGGGGATCGTGGTGGACTGTTTGGGGGAAGAGTCGCCGCCGACGCTGGTGAAGACCAGAGGCCAATCCGTCCAGCCTCGTGGCTTGCCCTGATCCGTGCCGGTCTGGCCGCCTTTCATCCCCTCGACATCATAGGTGTCGGGGCAAAAGAAGACGGTGTTGGTGTTCTGCTCTGGGGTGGGGACCAGACCATCGCGGTCGAGAATGCACGCCCAGCCATCCATCGGCTGACTTGGCCCGCCGGTGAAGTTGTTGGAACCGGGCGCGCCCAGGGAGGGGAGGTTGTAGGAGGGGACGATGTAGCCGCGGTTTTGCGTGTTGTACATGACCAGCCCCATGCCAACCTGGCGGAGGTTGGAGAGGCACTTGACCGCCCGCGCCTGGGCGCGGGCGCGGTTGACGGCCGGGAGAAGAATGCCGACCAGAATGGCGATGATCCCAATGACCACGAGCAATTCCACAAGCGTAAAGCCTCGCGATGGATGGGGATGGGGCGCGACTTGGGGAATGGGGTGCGTTGTCATGGCCGGGATTCCTCTCTGGGTTGGATCGTTGCAAATGCCGCTGAACGGTATCTTAGAGGGGTTGACGCGACCCGTGCAGATTTTGCATGGAGCCCATCAAGAAGGCCTTGCCTTCATCCTGAGAGGATGAACCCGCCATTGCCCGCTGCATTGGTCAATCCCCCCCGCCGCCGCTAGAATCCGGCCAGACCTTCACCCGACGGAGCGACCTGAGATGAAACGAGAGAAATTCGCCTGGACGATCACGCTTCTGTTGTTGACGATTCTCGCGTTCAAGGTTCCCGGCTCGCTCGCCCAGCGCGACGACGACTACAACTTTGTCCGCACACTCGTGGACATCCATCGCCAGGTGGCCGCCAATTACGTTGATCCGGTCGATGAGAGCAAGCTCCGCGAGGGGGCGATCGACGGAATGCTCGATCAGCTCGACCCGTTCAGCGTTTACATTCCGCCGGCAAGGCAGGAAGACTTTGACAACATGCTCGATGGCTCGTTCAAGGGCGTGGGCATTCAACTCAACCAGCTCGACAACGGGCAGATCGAAGTTGTCACGCCGATCGATGGCTCGCCGGCGTTCAAGGCGGGCGTGCAGGCGGGGGACATCATCCTCAAGGTCAATGGGGAATCGATTGAGAACCTCAGGTTGCCGGAGGTTGTGAAAAAGATCGCCGGCCCGCTGGGCAGCCCGGTGAGCCTCACCGTCCGCCACACGACCGGCGAGGAGGAAACGCTCTCGATGACCCGTGAGGAGATCATCGTCCCCACCGTCAAGGGATTTTCGCGCAACGCCGACAACACCTGGGATTACTGGGCCGACCCGCAGGCAAAAATCGCGTACCTCCGCATCACGCAGTTCACGCCGGATACGTACGACAAGTTCAACGAGGCGCTGACGCACCTTCAAAGCGAGGGGATGAAAGGGTTGCTGCTCGACCTCCGGTTCAACCCCGGCGGGCGACTCGATCAGGCGGTGAAGATCATCGACCTGCTCGTGGACAAGGGGGTCATCGTCTCGACCAAGGGGCGCAACCGCCCCGAGCGGATCGAATACGCGCATGAAAAGGGGACACTCCCCTATTTCCCGATGATCGTGCTCGTCAATGAACACTCGGCCAGCGCCAGCGAAATCGTCGCCGGCAGTTTGAAGGACAACCACCGCGCCCTCGTCCTTGGAATGCGGACGTACGGCAAGGGATCGGTGCAGGAGGTCATTCCGCTGGATGACAATTCCGGGGAACTCAAACTGACCGTCGCGTATTACTATCTTCCCTCAGGGCGGCTGGTCCATCGCAAGAAGGACTCGAAGGATTGGGGCGTCGATCCACAGATCCTCGTCCCCACCGACGCCACGGCGGAGCGGGAGATCCTCCGCGAGCGCTATGAGTCGGAACTCTTTCACCGCCCCCCGGCCAAGACGACGACCCAAGCCACGACGCAGCCCGCCGCCGCCACGCAGCCTGTTGATGCCCAATTGCAGCGCGCCGTCGACACGATGATGGGCCTCATCATCCTGCAGGGGGACAAAGCGCATGAGATCGCGCAAGCGCCGACCAGCCGGCCGTCCAACAAATAGTGGGCGTTCGGCCGTAGGGTCCGCCTCGCGGACCATCCGACCATCGGCACGAAGAGGATGGTCCGCGAGGCGGACCCTACAATCACTCAATGGGCCGTTTTCCGTAGTGCGCGGTCAATTGCAAAGACTCACGCATGACCAACTGACAACGGACCAGGGACAACGAACGACGAACGCCCATGCTCATCCTCGCCATCGAATCGACTTGTGATGAAACCGCCGCCGCAGTGGTGCGGGATGGGCGTGTTGTTTTATCCAATACAATCGCATCGCAGGTGGAGCTGCACGCGCACTATCGGGGCGTGGTGCCGGAGATCGCCAGCCGGGCGCACATTGAAAACATCCTGCCGGTGCTCCATGAATCGCTCGCGTCGGCCGGCGCGACGCTCGACGAGATCGACGCCATCGCCGTCGCCCATCGGCCGGGGCTCATCGGCTCGCTCCTCATCGGCGTCACCGCCGCCAAGACGCTCGCGTGGGCGCTCAACAAACCCCTCATCGGCGTCGATCACGTCCATGCGCATTTGTATAGCGCGATGCTCGTGAATAAGGATGAAGACGGAAGGATGAAGGATGAAAAGGCAAATGCCCAAACACCCGCCCACCAGCCACCCACTCCGCCCTCTGACTCATCCTTCATCCTTCATCCTTCATCCTTATTCCCCGCCGTCGGCCTCGTCTGCTCCGGCGGACACACGGCGCTGTATCACCTGAAAAACTGGACCGACATCACCCTCATCGGCACGACGCTCGATGACGCGGTGGGCGAGGCGTATGACAAGGTCTCAACGATCCTCGGCCAGGGGTACCCCGGCGGGCCGGTGCTCGACGCGCTGGCGGCGAAGGGAAATCCATCAGCCATTCGCTTCCCCCGCACACTGCTGGGCAAAACATCACTCGACTTTTCATTCAGTGGATTGAAAACGGCCGTGCTCTATCACGTTCGCGGCGTCCCCACCCGCGATCGCCCCTGGCCTGACGCGCGCCCGACATTGTCGCAGGATGAATTGCGCGATATCGCCGCAAGCTTTCAGGCCGCGTGCATCGACGTGCTCATCACCAAACTCCGTCGAGCGGTCAAGGCCACCGGCGCCAAAAGCATCCTGATCGGCGGCGGCGTCTCGGCCAATCGCGGCCTCCGCGCCGCGCTGCGATCCTTCGATCTCCCCGTCCATTTCCCCGCCCTCGACTACTGCACCGACAACGCCGCCATGAGCGCGGGCCTGGCGCACGTCTATTACGAGACCGGCCAATTCAGCCCCCTGTCCCTCGACGCGATCACGCACTCACGATTTCTGGATTGATCTTCGTGGTTTGCAATACACATGTAGGGTTGTCCTTGGCTCAATCTTCCGTGGTGGGCCGAGGCCCACCCTACTTCCTGACATCCGCTTTCGTGGGATGGGTCTAGCCCTACCGCTCTCCCTGTCCGAGGAGCCGCGCACGAAGTAAGCGGTTGCGCCTGCGTCAGCCCATGCCGCTTACTTCGTGCGCGGCTCCTTGAATCCGGTGCATCACAGTGGACTTCGCCCTATCTCCGTCGTCGCAGCAGTTTTTCAACGGCCCCGCGATTGGGGAGCGCGGGCTGCGCGCCAAAGGCACTGCAACACAAGGCACCGGCGGCGTTGGCGAAGCGAACGGCCTTTTTCATTTCCATTCCCTCGGCCAGCGCCACCGCCAGCGCGCCGGTGAAGGCATCTCCGGCGGCGGTCGTATCGACGACGTCCACCTTGAAACCCGAAACGGAATCGACTTGCAGCGTCTGCTTGGCCGTGCTCGCCGGGTCGGTGGCGCGGGCAAGGATCATCGCGCCATCGGCGCCCTGCTTGAGGATCACCTGCGTGGGGCCGCGTGACAGAAGCGTCGCGCCGATCTGACGGGCATTGACGCGTTTGTTGCGGTTAAGCCGGCCCATCGCGCCGGCGTCAGCGGCGAGCAGTTGCGCCTCGGTCTGATTCGGAGTGAAGATATCGACCTGGTACAACTCGCGCGGGAGCTTGCGCCGTGCCGGGGCGGGATCGAGAATCGTGGGGACGCCGGCCTCGTGGCAGATCGCGATGGCGCGCTGGACGGTCTCCAGGGGAATCTCGATCTGCATGATGACAACCGCGGCGCGGCGGAGCAGGTCGGCCGAGGCGTCGATGTCGGCCGGGGAAAGCCTGGCGTTGGAACCGGGGGCGACGATGATCGCGTTCTCCCCCTTGCGATCAACCTGGATCATCGCGCACCCGCTGGCCACGCCTTCGGTGACGATGACCGACTCGGTCCTCACGCCATGCTGGTTCAGGGAATTGAGCAGGCGCTGGCCAAAGTCGTCGTCGCCCACGCGCCCGACCATGTGCACTTCCAGGCCGCCCTTGGCGAGCTTGGCGGCGGCGACGGCCTGGTTGCCCCCCTTGCCGCCGGGGATCGTGACCAGATCGCTCCCCGTGACCGTCTCCCCCCCCGCCGGCCGTCGCTCGACGCGACAAACAAGGTCCATGTTCATCGACCCGACAACGACGATGGGACGAAGTGGGGAGGGGCGCTTGTATGCCGCCGCGCTTGTCTTCGATGTTCGCTTCACTGCCATACGCACCTCGCTGAAGAATTTTTGATTTTTGATTTTGGATTTTGGATTTTTGATTGCTGCCATCCGTGCCCGCATCATCAGATGCGCAAGAGAGATTCGCAATCCTCCAATCGAAAATCAAAAATCGAAAATCGACAATCCCTTCATCCCCCATGAATCGCCGCGAGGAGCGCCGAGCCATACTGGCTGATCTTGTGCTTGCCCATCCCCTTGACCTGCTCGAGCGCGGCTTCATCGGCGGGGACGCTCGCGGCGATCTCCTTGAGCGTGCTGTCATGGCAGATGCAGTAGGCGGGGACGGAATGCTCCTTGGCAAGGACCGATCGCGCCTGACGGAGCCGCTCGAAGCGCTCGATGACATCGGGATCGACCACCTCATCGGATGCCGGCGCGATGGATGATCGGCGACGACGCGTTCGATCCCGCCCGCCGAATAAGCCGCGCCGGGGGCGCAAATCGGACAGGCTCGTCGGCGGCGGCTGATCCCCCTTCATGACCGCCGCGCCGGCGCTCGTGAGCTCGACCACCGACATGAAGCGGTCGCCATCAACGCTCTTTTGCCGCGCCAGCCCCGCCTCCATCAGTCGATGAAGCATCGCGATGAGCTGCTTGGTCGTGTACACCTTGAGCAGACCATAGACCGAAAGACTTTCAAGCTGCCAGCGCTGAACCTTTTCGCCCGGTGTCCCGGCCAGCACATCGGCGATCATCACAACGCCGAATCGCCCATCAAGCCGCGCGACGGCCGACAGCATCTGACGAATCATCAAAACCGTCGCTTCATCGACCGCCGGCAACGCGACGGCATTGCCATTGTCCCCCGCGCCGCTCCCGGCGCGGCAGACATCGCAGCGGCAATCGTGAACGGCGGCGGTGTCGCCGAAATAGTCGAGGATCTGACGCCGACGGCAAGCGTGGGTCTGCGCGTAGCGAATCACCTGGTCGAGCTTGCGCCGCGCCCGATCCTGGCGGGCCTCCAACTCATCCGGCGGGGCGCCCTGGGTCTCCTCCCCCATCCTGTCGATGAAAAACTCATGGATGTGGCGGTCTTGGTAGCTGAACAGAATGACGCAACGCGCCGGCGCGCCATCGCGCCCCGCCCGGCCGGCTTCCTGGTAATACGCCTCAAGCGTGCCGGGAATGTTGTAATGCGCCACCCAGCGGATATCCGGCTTGTTGATCCCCATGCCGAAGGCGTTGGTGGCGACGGCGATCGCGCCTGGGGTTTCCATGAACTTTTCCTGGCTGGCCGTGCGGTCGGCGGCATTCAATCCCGCGTGATACGGGAAGATCGGACGATCCCTCAGGTTATCCGAGAGGAACTCCGTCACCGCGTCCACCGCCTTGCGCGTCGAGCAATAAACGACACCGCTCCCGCCTTCCTTTTTGATCAGCGAGAGCAGTTCGCCATTCTTCTCCTTGATCTTGGAAACGGAACGCGACTCATACCGAAGATTCGGCCGATCAAACCCCGTCACCACCACGCGCGGGTCATTCAATCCAAGCCGATGGATGATGTCGCCGCGAACATCCGCGGTCGCGGTCGCCGTCAGCGCGATGGTCGGCGGATCGCCCAGGCGATGCCGCGCCTGGCCAAGCTGCGAATACTCCGGACGAAAATCATGCCCCCACTGGCTGATGCAGTGCGCCTCATCCACCGCGAGCAATTGCGGGC
>CAYTAP010000035.1:0-29933 GCA_964435775.1 uncultured Tepidisphaeraceae bacterium | reverse complement strand
GCTGAAGCCGCCCCTACCAAAGAGAATTGAAACACCCTGCCCACAGACGACGGACCACGGACAACGACCAGCAGACCCGCTATACTGATTGACAATGACGAAACAGCGTAAGACCCGTGAATTGGCCATGCAGGTGATGTATCTCTGGGATACGCATGGGGGGCAGGATATTGACAGTGCCCGGCAGGTGGTGAGTGATGCGATCCGAAATGTGGACCAGCGGACGGCGGCGTTGGATCTGGCGACCAAGGCGTGGGCGCATCGTGAGACGGCCGACCCGTGGGTCGAGCGCCTGGCGCCCCATTGGCCGCCCCGTCGCCAGCCTGCGGTGGATCGAAACATCATCCGTCTGGCGATCTGGGAATTGACCGGCACCTCGACGCCTCCCAAAGTTGTGCTTGACGAGGCGATTGAACTGGCCAAGGCTTTTTCCACCGAACAAAGCGCCGCCTTCGTCAATGGCGTCCTTGATGCGGTGCTCAAGGAGCATCAGGCGTTGATTAAAGAATAGAATTGGTCCGTTGTCCGCTGTCCGTTGTTCGTTGCATCCTGCCACTGACCACTGACCACTGACCCCTGACAACCGCCAAATAGCCTGAACCCTGAACCCTGAACCCCGAACCCTCCCCCCCATGCGCTTCTTTTCAAAATCCATCGACAAGCTCAAAGGCGCGCTTCGCAAAACCGCGCAGGTGCTCAATACCGACGTGCGGACGCTTTTTGTGCCGGGGCGGCAGATCAACGAGGAGTTCCTCGCGGAGTTGGAGGAGAAGTTTCTACAGGCCGACATGGGTGTCCACAACGTCGATGCCCTCGTCGCGGAAGTGCGGGATCGCTGGCGGCTGGGGAAAATCAAGAACGCCGAGGACTGCCTGAGTGTGGTCAGAAACCAACTGCTCGCCGGCTGGCCGCAGGAGGATCGGGAACTGCACTTTCAGCCATCCGGCCCGACCGTCATCCTTGTCGCGGGGATCAACGGCGCGGGCAAAACGACCAGCATCGCCAAGCTGGCATGGCTGCTGAAAAATCAGATGGGCAAGAAGGTGATGGTGGCCGCCAGTGACACCTTCCGCGCTGCGGCGGTCGATCAATTGACCATCTGGGCCAAACGGCTGGGCGTTGAAATCATCAAGCACAAGATGGGCGCCGACCCCGCCGCCGTCGCCTACGACGCCTGCGAGGCGGCCAAGAGCCGCGGCATCGACGTGCTCATCGTGGACACCGCCGGTCGGCTGCATACGCAGGATCATCTCATGCGGGAGCTGACCAAGATTCGCGATGTCGTTTCCAAACGAATCGACGGCGCGCCGCATGAGGTGCTGCTGGTTCTCGACGCCACGACCGGGCAGAATGCCGTGGCGCAAGCCAAGCATTTCCGCGAGGCGATCGGCGTGAGCGGCATCATTCTCGCCAAGCTCGACGGCACCGCCAAGGGAGGCGTCGTCCTGGCGATCCGCGATCAACTGGGCATCCCCGTCAAGTTCATCGGCCTTGGCGAAACCCCCGAGGACATCGAAACGTTCGACCCCGAACGTTTCGTCGAGGCGCTCTTCGGACAGAGGCCGGCGGTATAACACTCATCGCCATCCATTCGCGCAGCATGATTCTGTCTCCCTCCCCAGGTACTCTGGGGGAGGGTTGGGGAGGGGCCTTCAGCTTGCCGCACGTGTCCGCAATCGCGGGGATTATTCCGCAGCCCCCTCAGGCGCCGCCGGAATGCCCGCCGGCGCGCTCTCCGGCGCGGGCATCTTCCATGCCGTGATCCACGTCGCCTTGACCGGTTGGAAATGAAATTCCTTCACCGCGTGCGATTCGAGTTCCGGCATGTGGGCTGCGCCGTAGAAAATGGCGATGTGTTTGTGTCCATCCGCGATCGCCGCCGTTAACGCCTTCAGCGCCGCCTTGTTCCGCTCCGTGAGAATGACCGAACCGTTGGGACCGGCCAGGCCCGACATGATCCGTTCGATGTCGTTGAACTGACGGGCCAGAATCAGCTTCGCCAGGCGCGGGCCGTCGGGGTCGGTGAAAATCCGGATGAGGTCCGCGAGCGTCGGCTCCGGCGGCGGCGGTGAGTTCGGATCGACGGCGGGGGGGCTCGCCAATGCGTGCATCATCGTGTTGAGCAGCAGCGACAACATCGACTCCCCGCGCTCGGCCTGCAGCCGGTAAAACGTCTCGCTGTCCAAATCAGCGTGGATGAAGTTCGGACGGGTGTAATCGATGTCATCCAACTGGAAATCGAGTTGCAGCGAGTTTTTCATGAACCGCTGGAGCATGCTGATCGTCGAGGTGGATTCGGCCAGCGCCTCGTGGGTCGGTGCCGGCGCATCCTTCGGCTTCACCATTTCATACAGCACGGCATCGTATGCTTTGAATCGCGTGTTGAGTTCGGCGTAATAATCCTTGTCGGCGATGTGAATGGCCGCAATGAGGTCGAGCGTGATGCCGTCGCGGCGCTTGAGCGTGACGATCGCCGATTGAAGCTCGCCGCCCTGGTGGCCGTCGTCCACAAAGCGCAAAAACTTCTGTGCCTGGCGGCTGGGCGCTGTCGCTGCGGGCGTCGCGTTTTGCGCGGCGGCCACCTGCGTGGGCACGAACGCCGCGAAGGCGGCCAGGATAATAAGATGAATCGCGTGGCGAAGTGAAGATCTCATGCCGTGATGATACCCACGCCGACGGACATAGGCGAAGGAAATCATCGCCTGAGATTCAAAAGTTCAAACCACCTGTTCTTCGATCCACTCACAGAGGCTGTGAAAAATCAGCTTGTGGATTTCCTGGATGCGCGCGGTGTTTTGGGATGGCACGATCAATTCGATATCCGCCAGCCCCTTGATCGCGCCGCCATCCTTGCCGGTGAAGGACACTGTGGACAGCCCCCGGGCCTTTGCAGTGCGCATGGCCGACAAGAGATTCCGACTGTTGCCACTGGTTGTCATCGCCACAAACACATCGCCCGGACGCCCCAGCGCTTCAATCTGTCTGGTGAAGATCGTGTCATATCCGAAATCATTGCCGGCGCAGGTGATGACTGTCGGGTCGGCCAGCGCGATCGCCGCCAGCGCCCTGCGATTTTTGGTGAATCGCACAACGAGTTCCTCGGCGAAGTGCATCGCGTCGGCCGCGCTCCCGCCGTTTCCCGCAATCAACACTTTCCCATCGCGCCCCCAGCACGCCATCATCGCCTCACCGGCCTGGCGGACGGGCGCCTCCAGATGCCGCAACCGCTCCAGCAGATCGCGCAACTCCTGGGCATTGCGTCGAAAAATCATTTCCATCGCCATGTTATAGCGTCCGTACCATCCGAGGGGAAAACGTTGACGCCGCGATGGATCGCGCGGCGATGACTGGTTCAGGCATGGTGCTCAAGCTTCGGGGTCACACCCGCCCTGGACGGCTGATCGCGGGTGTACAGGTCAAGATAGAAATATCGCAGTTCCTTGACGCCCATGATCCGGCTGCGTTCCTGCTTGAAATGAAACTTGGCGAAGAGATTCAGCGCCGGTTCCCGCTCCATGTAGGTGTCAAGCGTCACTTTCAGATATCCGTGATCCTGGCAGAATTGCACCGCCGTTTCGACCAGCGCGCTGCCGATGCGCCGACGCCGGCTGTCGGTCCGCACGCGCAGGCGTCGAATCTCCCCCGCCCCGTCATACCCCTGCACCCCGATCATTCCCACCACTTCCCCCATCGCATTTTCGGCCACCCAGAAATGGCTTCCCGCCGACCGCATGTACGCGCCGGTGATGTCGTCCATGTCCGCGCCGGTGTCATTGTCGGCGATGCTGCCGGCGATCAATCCTTCGATGTACAGGGTCCGGCAGGCCGCCTGATCTTCGATGCGATACGAGCGGATGGTTGCGGGGATGGGCGGTTGGAGTTCCATTGGGTCACAAGCATTATATCACGCGGCCCCATCATGCGCCATGACAAACGGGAGGAAACTTCGGTGGGACAGTCGCGCCTCCGTCACCCATGACAGGGATCGCCGCATCGATATGACAATACTGTCCATCCGGCTTCATTTGAGCGACAGGAACCGAACCGTGTCCGTATCCGTATCCAGCACCGCCACACTCTTCACCGCCGTACGGTAAAGCGCTCCGGGGTTGATCAGATGCACCGATCCGATGCGCCGGTCGTCGCGGAGGTGAGTGTGGCCGGAGAGCAGATAATTGGCCGACCCATCCGTGATGATCTTTTTCATCGCCCGCTCATCGTCGCCGTGCATCACCGCGATGCGTGTGTCTTCCAAGATGAGCACGCCCCGTTCCCCGAGGCATGAGATGTCCAGCTTGGCCGCGTATGACTTGAGCTCATCGCGGTTCCAGTCGGTGTTCCCATAGACAAACGCCGCCTGCAATCCCGCGAGTTGATCGAGCACATCGGTGGAGCCCACATCGCCGCAGTGGACGAAATACTCCGCGCCCGCTTCGCGCAAAATGGCGATGCCGGCCTTTGCCGCCTCAACCGCGCCGTGGGTGTCGCTTAAAATGCCAACAATCATGTGCGGAAGTATAGCGACAAGCGACGTCATCCGGGACTTCCGGGCGGCAATTTCATCATGATTGATCGCTTCACGGCGACAACCACATGGCTGCGGGGGATTACTCTTCAGGCGTCGGTCGGAGAATGGGCAGGCTGGGCAGCGTTGTATGCGGATTGGCTTGCGCGTCGGGTTCTTTCATCGCCCCGATTTTCTTCCTGGCGGGTCGGGGCCGCGGACGCCGTCCCTGCTTGACATCCTCCTCAAGCTGGCTTTTGCGGCGAAGAATATGGTGATAGTGTTGTGCGAATCGATGCGACTCATCCCTGATATATTGCAATAGTTTCAATCCCGCGTGATTCCGCGCCAGCCGCAGCGGCTCCGATCGCCCCTGCATGTAGACGAGTTCCTCCTTCTTGGCCAGCGAGATGACCATCGGCGGCTTCACATCCATCGTTGTGAAGACTTCCAGCGCCGCGTGGAGCTGACCGAGCCCGCCGTCGATGAGGATGACATCGGGATACAGTTCCTGTTGCCGCCCGGCCTCGCGGTAGCGCCGGGAAACGACCTCCTGGATCGACAGGAAATCGTTGTTCCCCTGCCCATGCATGATTTTATAGCGGCGGTAACTGTCCTTGAACGGCACGCCGTCGATGAAGCAGACCTTTGAACCGACCATCTCCCCGCCCTGAAGATGCGCGATGTCGATCCCCTCCAGGATGCGCGGTGGCTCGCTTAACCCGAGCACTTCCTGAAGTTTGCTCAGACCCTCTTGTGGGTTGCTGATGAACGCCTCCGGCTGCCAGAATTCCTGCTCCCCCTTGGCCGCCCGTTGCGACAGCGTTCGCAGCGCCTTGATCTCATCCCGCAGTTTGGCCGCCTTCTCAAATCGCATCTCCGCCGACGCTTCCATCATCTCTTTTTCCAACGCCGCCATGACCGATTTCTTATCCCCATCCAAAAAGCGGATCAGCCGCTGAATGTCCTCGCGGTATTGCTCCTTGGATATTTTCGCGGCGCATGGCGCGGTGCATTGCTTGATCGCATAAAGCAGGCACGGACGGAAAAAGCGGCGCTTGTCATCCGTGCTCGATATTTCCAGGTGACATGTGCGGAACTTGAACGCCTTTTGAAGCAGCGTCACCGCCTCCTTCAGCGCATACACGCTCGTGAACGGTCCATACAATTTGACGCCCTTCTCCCGCGGCTGGCGCGTGATATAAACGCCGGGAAACTCCTCGCCGGTCGTGATCATCAGGTACGGGAACGTCTTGTCGTCAAGCAGCCGGGCATTGTAACGCGGCTGGATGTCCTTGATCAGCCGATTCTCCGCCAGCAGCGCCTCGACCTCGCTTTCGGTCTCCAGGATATCAAAGTCCACGACATGATCGAGCAGCCCCGCCTTTTTATGCTCAAGCTTGGTGGACGCCTGGAAATAACTGCTCACCCGATCGCGCAGCGAGGCGCTCTTCCCCACATAGATGACCCGCCCCTTGTCATCCTTCATCAGGTAAACCCCCGGCGCTTTCGGCAGCGCCCTGGCTTTCTCCAATAATTTTTCGATTCGCTCGTCCATCAGCCATCGCCCGCGCGCATCCCACTCAACCTGTCGGACCTCGCCATTATACGCATCAAGACCGCTGGGCGGCGCAACCACTCAAAATCATTGCCCATTCATGCTACAGTCCCCCACATGGAAATCATTCCCAGCACGGACCTTCGCAGCGGCCGAATTGTTCGCCTCAAGCAGGGGGACTACGCCCGACAGACGCGCTATGACGCCGACCCCCTCGAAACCGCCCGCGCGTTCCGCGACGCCGGAGCGATCTGGATGCACATTGTCGATCTCGACGGCGCCAAGGAGGGTTCACCCCAGCAAACCAAGCTGATTGAGCGAATGATCGCCGCGTCGGGGCTTAAGGTGCAGGTGGGGGGCGGGGTTCGGAACACGGGAGATATTCAAGATCTCCTGGCCGCCGGGGCGTCGCGTGTGGTTGTCGGCACGGCGGCGATGGAGCAATGGGAATGGTTCACGCAACTGGCTCATGATCCGGCCTACGCCGATCGCCTGGTCCTGGCGATCGACGCGAAGGATGGCGTCATCGCCACGCGCGGATGGACGGCATCGTCAGGCAAACTTGCGGTGGACGTCGCGCGCGATGTGTCGGATTGGCCGCTGGCGGCATTGCTGTACACGGATGTTGCGCAAGATGGCATGATGACCGGTCCGAGCATTGAGCAAACCCGCCGAATCGCCGAAGCCGGACGGCGTCCGGTGATCGCTTCCGGCGGAGTTGGACATATCGGGCATATCGAGCAACTGCGTTCCCTGCCGATCTGGGGGGCTATTATCGGACGCAGCATCTACGAAGGAACGCTCGATCTCGCCGACGCCATCGCAATGGTTCGAGGGACAAAATAGTTCGCCGGGATCGTGGCCGCGGCCCCTTTGTTTTTCATCCGTCTTCATCTATTCGTTGCATAAGCGGCGTGCGCGCAACAGGATGCGGCGGGCTCAGCGTTTGGCTCCGTGGCAGAGCCCGCTCAAGTCGTCTTTCTGAAACTCATCCGTTTATTGATAATGTTCGTTGCAATCCTACCCGATGACAGGCATAGTCGTAGGTCGTTTCAGTGGGTTGGCGGATAATGGTCCCGAGTGGTTCGCGCGTTTGCAGCCAATCGGGGACACCGAGCGTGAGAATGGAGCCCGCCATTTTTGATCGCGGGTTTGCAATGGAGGGTCGATCCTTCCCGGTAGGTCGAACCCAAACCTTCTAAACCGACCTCAGCGGCCTATCGTATTGTATAGAGTCAGTTGAGTAGCACGAAATGTGCTGAAAAATCGCAATAACATCGCCGTCGTCGGCCGTTTAAATCATCGTGTGCCGTGACGTGCGCGTTGTGCCGATAATGCTGGTACCGGGAAGTGTTCCGTATGTATTTTCAGTACGACGATCTTTCATGGGAATCGCCCGACGCCCCCCGGGCGTCGCGTAAGAACACACGCGCAGCGCGATCTCCTTCCGGATCGCAGCAGCCTTCAAACTCCATGCCGTCCGTGCCCGCAACCGATTCCACCATGACCGGCGATACGCTGCCTGGAGACGGTGACGTCGCCCACGTCAACGGAACCCGAAATGGACACGATCCGCGCCCGGCGCTCCCGACCGTTCGATTGCATGGTGTGACCCTGCATGCCCTGACTGAGGCGGGTGCGATTGAGCATATTCTTGGGCAGCTCGATGGTCGTCGGGGCGGCGTCGTGGTGACACCCAATTTGGATCATATCCGTCGAAGCCATAAGGACATCCGTTTCGGCGTCCTTGTCGCGGAAGCAGACCTGGTTCTGGCCGATGGCATGCCCCTCATCTGGGCAAGCCGCATTCAGGGGACGCCGCTGCCCGAACGCGTCGCAGGGTCGGATCTAATCTCCAGCCTCAGCGCCGCGGCGGCCGGTCGAAAGCGATCAATCTTCCTGCTGGGCGGGTCTCCGGGAACCGCCGAAGGAGCCGCGCGCGTCCTTCGTGATCGGCATCCGGACATTGCGATCGTCGGCACGCATTGCCCGCCGGTCGGGTTTGAGGCGAACGATGAGGCCATGGCGACGATCATCGGAGAACTCGCCAAGTCGCGCCCTGACATTGTGTATGTCGCGCTCGGTTCTCCCAAGCAGGAGATGCTGGTTGAGCGAATCCGTTGGACGCTCCCCGAAGCCTGGTGGCTGGGCGTGGGGAACAGCTTTTCGTTCCTCTGTGGCCAGGTGCCTCGCGCACCGCGCTGGATGCAGCGGTGCGGGCTGGAATGGGCGCATCGCCTGATTCAGGAACCGCGGCGGCTGTTCAAACGCTATCTTGTCGTCGGGCTGCCCTATGCGGTGTCGCTTATGAGCGTCGCCGCCGCAAAGGGGGCGGGGCGACAATTGGGAATCGCCGGCAAGCGCGCTGCGCCGTCATCGGGCGCTTCACCGGCCAACGAAGCGCCGGAAGCCTTGGACGCGCATCGTCACAACGCAGCGTCGAACGGCCATTCAACGCCGCCAAGCATTCTTCACGCCAATGGCAACGGCAACGGGGCGCACCACGTTTCAACTTCGACGCCAGCGCGCCGTCCGTATCGCCCGGCCGGGGTCGGTGGTGAAGGCGCGACGACGGGGCAGGCCCGCTCCAGCCTGGCGAAACTTCGTGGGTTGATTCTTCTCGGCGGATCCATTCGTCCCACGCCGCTGACCAGCAGCATTGGACGATCCGTGCTCGATTTGCCACTGGATGAACACGCGTCGATTCTCGATTGCTGGATGGAGCACGCCGAGCGGGTCGCGCGGATGGCGGAATTGCCGCATCTTCCGGTGCGCTTGCTGGTGGACCAGCTCTCGCCGTCACCGGTCACCGGACGGGGACGCGGGATATTGAGCGTCGAACAGGATCGCTCCGAACTTCGCGGCACCGGCGGCGTACTGGGAGATTTGACCGCCGATTACGCGGACGATGATCTGATCCTCGTCGCCAACGCCGCGCAGGTTCTCCTCGAACCGCTTCCGGCGATAGCCAAGGCTTTGAAAAAGTGTGGCGGCGAAGTGGGGGTCGTGGCCCATGACGATGGGACGCCCAGCGGGGTCATGTTGCTCAGCGGCGCGGCGTTGCGGTTCATTCCCAGGACTGGCTTTGTGGACATGAAGGAGCAGGCGCTGCCGCTCATCGCATCGTTTCTGGATGTGACGGTGATGTCCCGTCGTCGTCCGACCGGACTGCCGGTGCGATCGCTTACGGATTACATCATGGCGCTGCGACATTACCACAGCCGCAAGGCCGGTCAGAAGGGGAGCAATGACCCGCTGGCCGAGGGATGGCGTCCGGTGTTTTCAATTGTGGAGCCCGGCGCCGTGGTGGATCCCAACGCCCGCGTGCATGATTCGGTCGTCCTTCGCGGCGGGCGGGTTGAGCAGGGTGCGGTTGCAGTCCGGTCCATCGTCGTGGCGGACGGCACTTTGCGTAAAGATCGCACCGCCGTGGATCAGTTTGTCAGCCCGGCGATGAAACAGGATGGACGGCGAAATGGCGCCATGGCGCTGCATGCACTTCCGGCGGGGACGGCGTCTCAAGGATTTGACGCCAAGAGCGGTGCGGGCATCAGCGCGGGAGCGGAGGCATCGGCATGATCGGAAGGTCACTGGGCAACGAGCATTGGAACCGCCGACATTTGTTTGTCGCGGCATTGCTGGCCGCGCTGGGCATCTGGGCGACGCGGGAAGCATGGCTGGACATCTACCACATCGCCAGCGTCGATGAGGAATACAGCCATATTTTCCTGGTGCCGATCGTGGCGCTGTACCTGATCTGGGTCCGCCGCACGCGCATCCGCCATTGCAGGCCGTCTTTTACGATTCTGGGTCCGATCGTGATCGCGCTGGGGTGGGCGGCGACCTATTACGGGTTCTACCGCTTGAACCTTGCGAAGATTCAGTTGCTCGATGAGCCCGCCCGCACGTTCTTTCGGACGATGTGGACCATGTTGCATTGGGTGCATCTGGAGCGCATGGGCCAGACGATGTGGTACATGGGGGCGGTGATGGTCGTACTCGGGTGCGTGCTGTCGGTGTTGGGCAAGAACGTCATTTTCCGGTTTTTCCCGGCCATTGGCGTGCTTGTTTTCCTCATTCCGATGCCCGGCATGATTCGGCAGGAAATCGCACTGCCTCTTCAGTCGTGGCTGGCGCAGATTTCCCAGATGCTGCTGGCGGTGTTCGGCGTGGACGTGCTGCGCAACGGCAACCAGTTGATCGTCAACCACACCCCCGTGGCGATCGCCGAAGCATGCAACGGGCTGCGCATGGTCTTTGCGCTGATCCTCGTCGTGTATGCCTTTGCGTTTGGGCTGCCGCTTCGCAACTGGGTGCGTTTCCTGTTGCTGCTGGCCAGTCCCTTGGTGGCAATGCTCTTCAACATCATTCGCATCCTGCCGACGGCGTGGCTCTATGGATATGAGTCGAAGTCGGTCGCGGACGCCTTCCACGATTATTCGGGATGGTTGATGTTGCCGATAACCTTTGTGACGTTGTACGGGCTCATCAAATTGTTGCGATGGGCGATGATTCCAGTGACGAGATACACGCTGGCGTCGCAATGACCGCGGCTCACTGGGGCCGTGGACTGTGATTTTTGCGTCCCGCGTCGTTTTGGCAGTCGCGGAATGCCGATTATTGGAATATGGGTGCTGATTCGTGAAGAAACTCCTTTTCATTTTCGTTTCGCCGATGCTGTCGGTGGCGCTGCTCGCGGGGATGATGCAGCAGACCGCGCGGCATGTGAAACCGTCGGATGTCGAGGCGTTTCATGAAAAGGCCAAGGAAGCAATCATGAGTTTCCCCTACACGATTGGCACCTGGGCCGGCGAGGATGAAGTCGTGCCGGACGCGGCGGTGAAGCTGCTGCGCCCCAACGCGATCCTCAGCCGAAGTTACAGCAACTTCAGCGTGCATGGCGGGGGGGCGACGATCCAGTTGCTCATCGACCAGTGCAAGGATTCCCGCGACATGCTCGGGCACTATCCCCCGGTCTGCTACCCGGCCAACGGATCGATCATGCTCGCGGAAACCCCGCGGGATTGGATGATCGACGGGGTGAAGATCACCGGCACGCAATACGAGTTCAGCGATCGCGTGCGCGATCAGACGTTTCAACGGTTTGTCTATAACTTCCTGATCATTCCCGGCCGCGGCATCGCCCGCAACATGGATGCGGTCAGTTCGGCGGCGGAGGATTATCAGGAGCGCTATTACGGCGCGGCGCAGGTTCAAATGGTCTTTTCGGCCGCCATGCCCCAGGAGCAGCGCGACCGGATCTTCACGGAAATGATCGGGGCGCGTCCCGACATCATCAAGACGCTGATGAGCGGCGGGATTCGAGAAAATGCCGGAGCGATTCATGAGAAATGAGATTCAATTGTCCCATGTCCAGAACCTTCCGGCCACGCCGGAGGACCCTTGGTTTCAGTCCCAGCAGCCGGAGACCGCCGCCGTCCCCGGCGATCAACCGCTCAAACGGATTCACCGTCTCCTGCGCGGAAGATATGCGTTGACGGCCGTCCTCGCGGTTGTCTGCGGCAGCGCCGGCGCGGTCATCGGGTATATGAGCCAAAAGCCGCAGTGGCGCAGTTCGGGCCTGATCGAGATCGACCCGATCATCCCCAACGTCGGCGGGTCGCAGGACAGCGTGCAGCCGATGTGGGAGCAGTTCGTCCGTTCGCAGCAGGCGATGCTGATGAGCCAGGACGTCCTGACCGAGGCGATGCAGAGCGACGCATGGCGCAACAGCGGGCATGGGATGACACCGGCGGAAATGAACAGTTTCAGCAACAAGCTGGATGTCAATTACCTGCCCGGCACCGCGCTTCTTCGCGTCACCTACACCGACGAGGACAAGGCGCTCGCCCCGATCGCAACCAGCGCGGTTATCCATGCCTACCTGCGAAAGTTCGCCAACCAGGACCAGGGGGATCTCACCCAGAAGATCAACTACAACGATCAGCACCGTCGCCAGTTGGATCGAGACCTCCGCGACAAGCAGGACATCATCAACCAGTTCAATACGACCCTGGGCACCGACACACCCGAGCAGTATGTCGATCAGCAGCTTCTGACGCTGACGCGCCTGCGCGAGCAATACGACCAGGCGGAAATCCAGTATGAGATCGCTTCGCAGCAGCTCAAGGCCGGCCAGCCAACGAGTCAGCCGACGGAATTAAGCATTGATCAGATGGCGCAAATCGATGGTCGCATGCAGAGCCTCGTCCAGCAGCGCAATGAGGCGGAGCGGCGCTTGTCCAGCCTGGTCCAGCGCGGGTTCGGCGCCAATCATCCCGATGTCAAGGATGCCAACGCCCTCATCCAGACGATCGACAAGGACATCCAGTCGCGCAAGGCGGTGTTTCAGAAGATTTACAAGGGGGTCGTGCCCGGTGTGAATGGTCAGCCGGCCGTCACGCCGCAACTTGTCGAAAACCTGAAGATCCAGTTGGATGTTCTCAAGGATCACGTCGCCAAGAAGGAGGCGGAAACCAAGGACCTCGGGCGGCAGCGCTCGATCATCGCCTCGACACGGCTGGACATCGAAACGCTCAAGAAACAGATCAAGGGATACGAAGACACGATCGATCGCCTGACGGCGCAACAGAGCTTCAGCAACAAGATTCGCGTCGTCAGCTATGGTGACACGCCCTACGTCCCCGCGTTCGACAAGCGCAAGCAATTCGCCGCACTCGGGCTTTTCGGCGGGGCGGCGGCGCCTGTGGCGCTGCTCCTGCTCATCGGGCTGCTCGACCAGCGCTATCGCTACAGCGACGATGCCGGCACCGATATGAGTGGCATCACGCTGCTTGGCATCCTGCCCAATCTGCCGGACCTCCTGACCGATCCGGATCAGGCTGCCATCGCGGCGCATTGCGTGCATCAGATTCGCACGATGCTCCAGATCAACGGCACGGAGGAACGACGGGTCTTCTCCGTCACCAGCGCCTCGCCGGGCGACGGCAAGACGAGCCTGACGCTGGCACTTGGCCTCAGCTTCGCCGCCAGCGGCTCGCGGACGCTTCTCATCGACTGCGACCTCATCGGTGGTGGCCTGACGGCGCGCCTCAACATGGTCGCCCCCGAAGGTGTCCTCGAAGCGATCAACAATCACGCCCTGCTGGAATATGTCCGCACGACCGATATCGCGGACCTGGCGATGCTGCCGGTGGGGGATGCCCATGCCCATCACGCCAGCTCACTTTCGCCGGCGGCTTTGCGGCGTCTGGTGACCGAGGCGCGCAAGCATTTCGACACCGTGCTGATCGACACTGGCCCGGTGCTCGGAAGCATCGAAGCGTCAAGCGTCTGCGCGGCATCCGATGGCGTCATTCTCGTCGTGGCGCGCGGACAGCAGCGGCCTCTCGTGGAGAAGGCGCTCGGCCATCTGCGCGCCATCGGCGCGCGTCTGGCGGGTGTGGTGTTCAACCGCGCCCAGTCCCGCGACTTTGATCGGTCGGTCAACCGGCTGTCGATGGCGCGATCCGTGCAGCGGACCAACGGGCACGCGGTCGGCGCGGCGATGACCCGCGGGAAGGCGGCGCACTTTGGTCCTGTCGCCAAGGCGGTGGCGACGACCTTCAAACCGCCATCAGGAAGTGACTACGGGACCGTTGATTACCAGGAAAGCGACCACGCCAACGGCAACGGGCAAGGATGACCCAACTTGAATTGGCCATTGCGGAACCAGCTCATGCCCCCCAGTCCGCCGCTCAGCGAACGGTCTGGGGGCTCAGCCCCCTGCAACTCTACAATCGGTACTGGGCGGCGCACGGCGTGCAGGTCGTCTTCCAGGGCGAGGCGTCCCAGATCGTCGATAATGCCGAGCTTTTCCTGCTGAGCGATCCCAGGTCGCTGGCGATTTTCAAATTGTCGAGCGTGATGGAGGCGCTGAACTGGGTCAATCCCCAGGTGCTTTTCGTGCGCCTGCATGACACCCGCGAGCGGGGATACCGGGAGATGGTCGTCACCGATGAAGCGGATCGCTTCGTGCGATTTGAGCGCATGTACGATGCGGCCAACTCGCGGTTGGCGCGTGTGGTGCTGACCCCCGAGCGTGAGATCGCGCAGCTCTGGCAATCGGCGCCCGATGCCCTGGCCGGGTGGCGTCGGTTGCGCAAGTACATTCCCCGCATCGAGCGGATGACCTTGTCCGTGGCGGGGCATGTGTATGACCGGTCGGTCGATTGGGAAGTGGCGCATTTTCTGCATGATTTGCTGCGGGACTGGCAGCGCCCTGACGCCACCGTCACCCGCGCCCGCAAGGCGACGGCGTCGGTCTGGGCGGACCCCAGCGCATCGATCGACGCCAACGCCAAGTTCATCGGACCCGTTTGGGTGGGGGCCGGACGGCATCTCGATGGCGCGTCCACGGTGATTGGCCCGGCAGTCATCTGGGATGATCCGGCCAGCCGCCCGGTGTCCGAGGCGATCCAGTGGCTGGAGATCGAACCCACCGAGGTGCCCGAGCAGCCGATCCCCATCCCCGCGCGATCGCTGTTCGATCGTGTTTTCAAACGCGGGTTCGACCTGATTTTCGCGGTGCTGGCGATCTGCTGCACCTTCTGGATTTATCCACTTGTCGCCATTGCGATCTGGTTTGAGGATGGCTGGCCGTTCATCTTCGCGCATCAGCGGGAAACGCTCGGGGGACGCGAGTTTCCCTGCTACAAGTTCCGCTCGATGCGCAAGGACGCCGAAAAGATCAAGGCGCAGCTCGCCATGCAAAACCAGGCGGACGGTCCGCAGTTTTACATGGACAACGATCCGCGCCTGACGCGGGTGGGGAAGTTCATCCGGGCGGTGCACATCGACGAGCTCCCGCAATTCATCAACGTGGTGCGCGGGCACATGTCCATCGTCGGCCCGCGCCCCAGCCCGTACACCGAAAACCAATATTGCCCCCCGTGGCGGGAAGCGCGCTTGAGCGTGCGCCCCGGCGTCACGGGCTTGTGGCAGGTCAAGCGCACGCGCCGCGCCGGCGCCGACTTTCAGGAGTGGATCAAATACGACATCGAGTATGTGGAAACACGAACGATGTGGCTGGACCTCTGGATCGTGTGGAGGACCGTGATGTTGATTATTCGTAGGGTGAGCCGTTCATGAACATGCGTCCAAAAACCGTGCGTCGTCTGATGGTGTTGATCGGCGGCTTCGTGCTGCTGGTGGGCCTTGGCGTTGGATTCGTCTTCTTCCGCTGGCATCAGCTTGACCGGCGGATGCAATTGACCCGTTCGCAGGGGATGGCCGCCTTTGAGCAGGGGGATTACCCCGTCGCGCTGGAAACACTGAGCAAGTACCTGGGCGTTCCCAAAAACCAAACCGATGCCGACGCGCTGTTCGCCTATGCCAAGTCGCGCAGCCGCGTCGAGACCTCCGACCACCGCGAGATTCCCGAATCCGTCAACCTTTTTCAGCGATACCTGGCGCTGAAGCCCGACGACCTGGAGGCACAGCGCCTGTTGCTCGACCTGCTCCCGCAAATGGGGCGCAACAAGGACGCCAGCGATCTGGCCGACAAGATCCTCGCCAAGCACCCCGACGATGCCCAGGCGCTGCGCGCCAAGGCGTCGGCGCTGCTTCGATTGCGGCAATACAAGGAAGCGCTCGCGGTGGCCGAAAAGCTCAACACCGTTGCGCCGCTCGACATCGAGGGGCAGATGATCACGCTCCAGGTGATGGCTCAGTTGGATGAGCCGGTCGAGAAGCTGATGGCACGAACGGCGGCGCTGCGCGAGGCCCATCCCGGCGATCCGCGATTTGAGCTTCTGGAAGGATGGCTTCATGCCGGGCAGGCAATGATTCTATCCGGCAGCTCCAAAGCCGCACAAGCCAACGCGCAGGTTGAGCTCGCCAAGACCTGGTTGCTCAAAGCCGCGGCGCACCCCGTGAGCGACGCCGGATTCATCAACCTCCTGGCCACCAAGATGGATCAGGTCGGGCTGTATCCGCAGGTTCAAAAGCTTCTGGAGGACGCCGCCGCCCACAGCAAGGACCCCAAGATTCGCAAGCTGCTCGTCGATCGCCTGTTCCAGAACGGACGCTATCAGCAGATCATCGATCAACTCAAGGACCTCGACCCGGCGTCGCAGATGTCCGGCAGCGAATTGCTGGCGATGAAGGCGCTGGCGCTGTTCTCCCTCGACAAGCGCGATGAGGCGACCAAGATTGTTCAAGCGCTCGCCCAGCGGACGAGCGATGAGGTGGCGGTGGGGTGGGCGACCGCGCTGACCACCCGCTATGCGCCGGCCGGGCTTGATCCGCAGGAGATGATCGTCAAATACCAGGCCGCTCTCGTACGCATTCCTCAGAGCGCGATCATCCGCTATTACCTCGGCGAACTTTACGCGCGCCTGGGCGAGAACGATCTGGCGATCGGGCAATGGGATCGCGCGATGGGATATGCGCCGGGGTGGTTCCTGCCCCACCTGATGGTGTCGCGGGTTCTGCTGAACAACGGCCGGGCGGATGACGCGGTGCGGCAGGCGGAGATCGCCTATCGAATCATGCCGGGCAGTCCCCAGGTCATCAGCAATCTCCTGACGATTCGCTTCCTTCAGCAGGACCCCACCAATGCGGCCGCCAACGCCAAGCTGTTGGAAAATGTCGAGCAATTTCAGAAGCTCGTCCCCGGGGAGCCCCGCACGCTGCCGGTGTATGTCTCGTTGCTCGCCCGCGACGGAAAGCTGGACGAGGCGAAGTCGGTGCTGAACTCGGCGCTTGCGGCGCAAGCCAAGGACAAACAATACAACGAAGAGACGCTCCTCGCGCTGGCCTCCATCAGCCGCAGGTACGATCTGGGGTTGGAGCGGACGCTGTTTGACTTATCGCTGAAGGAGCATGGTCTCACCCCGGCTCTCGCCATGGCGCAGGCCGAGGATCTTGCCAAAGCGGGTAAAGCCGGGCAGGGTTTGAGCGCACTGCGTGAGGATGCCGCGAAGAACGGCAACAGCCTCGACTGGCGCATCGCCATCGCGCGGTATCTCGAATCGACGGCCAACCCGGACGCCGTGGGCGCGTGGATGGCATTGGGCGACGACGAACAGAATGCCAAAAAGCTCGCCCTGCAGACGGGCATCCTCGAAGCGCCATCGTTGTGGTCGGTCGCCGAGGATGAAAATCCCTCATCGGCGGATCAGCGCAAGGAGGTTCGCGCCTTCCTGAACCGCACGATCGAGCGTGTTCATGCGCTGACCAGCGAGGATGCGATGGCGTGGCGACTGGGGCAGGCGCGATGGCTGCTGGGAAGCGATGACAAGGACAAGGATTCCGCCCGCGCGGTTGTCATTTTATCCGACATCATTCGCGCTGCGCCCCAGATGACAAAGGCGCGCAAGCTCATGGCGCTGGCGAACGAGAACATCGGCCAGACCGTCAGCGCGATCGAACAACTCAAACGCGCGCTGCAGGACAGCCCCAAGTCAGCGGATATACAGCTTGACCTCGGACGATTGCTCCAGGCGCAGGGCAAGCCCGACGAGGCGCGGGGTTATCTGGTCGCCGCCGCGGCCAACGAGTCGGCGACGACCGCGATGAAATATCGCGCCGCCTCCATGCTCGCACGACAAGGCGCCGACAAGGAGGCCGTGCAGATCCTCGAAAAGCTTCCGTCGGCCAACGGTCGCGATCTGATGCTCGGTGAGTTGTACGCGCGCCAGGGGCGCATCGCCGATGCCACGAAGCTTTATGAAGGAATGGACCTGCTGTCGCTCAAGTCGCCTGATCCGGGGCTTCTCATGGCTGTTGCGGAGTTTTACGCCACCCAGGGGAAGATGGACGTGGCGCGCAAATACCTGGGTGGCTTGGCCGAGGCCAAACTGAAGCCCGACATGCGCCATCTGCTCCTGGCTGGTTTTGAAGAACGTCACGACACCCCCGCCAAGGCGCTCGAAGCATACACCGCCGCCACGAAGGCGGCGCCGTCCAGCGCCGCCGCGTGGGTGGGCCTGGCGGGGTACGATCTCCGCGCCGGACAATTCGATCAGGCGATCGCGGCGGCCGACCTGGGAAGCAAAACCGTGTCGGACTCCGCCGATCTTGCCGCCATCAAGTCCATCGCGAGCGGCTTGAAAGGGATGAACAATACTGACCGTCTCCACCCGCTGATCGCCACGTTGTCGCGCCAGCCGCGCAATGCCGTGGCGGGGGAGGCATGGCGCATTCTTCATGACGGGTTCGAGCGCAAAGAACCCATCGGGCAGACGCTCGACGCGTTGAAGAAACTGGCGGACAAGAACCCCCGGTTCCTGCCACTTCAAAGCGTGTTGATCAGCGAATACGCGGCGATGGGCAAAGCGACCGACGCCATTGATGCGGTGTCGCGTCTGATGGACCTGTATCCGAACTCTCCGGAGGTGGCCGAACAGGCGGTTCGGGTTTATGCCGCCGCCGGCAACTGGCAGCGGATGCTCACTGCGGCGAGGAAATGGCGACAGCGCGTCCCGGCGGCGCCTCTTCGACCTGATCTGGCGATTGCCGAAGCACAGTGCTATCTCGGCAACGCGCCCGCCGCCATCGAGCAGCTTGCCCCTTATGTTGAAGAGGCCAAAAAAGATCCCCAACACAACGCCAATGTGCTCATTGGATACACGCGTGCGTTGATGCTGACCGGCGACGCCAACCAGGTGTCAACGATCCTTTCGCCGCTGCTCCCCACCAGCTCGGCCTGGCGGGTGCAATGGCTCAGCCTGACCACCGCCGGCCGGCGCTCGACCGAGGCGGCGACCCAATGGATCGAGAAGGCCGCCCAATACATCAAGCCCGACAGCGTCGATGAGCGCCTGCTGCTTGCCCGTACCTGGTACGACCTGGCGCAGGCGAGCGGCGACAAATCGCTGCATCAAAAGACGATCGACATCCTCAGCGACTTGTCGAAGCGCCCGGAGGTCAAGCCTCAGGTGTGGGCGCTGATGGGGTCTTCGGCCGAGCAATTGGGCAACATTCCCCTGGCCATGGAAAGCTTCCGCTCGGCGTTGAAGGAGAGTCCCAACCTGGCCTTTGCGCAAAATGAGCTGGCGTACCTGTTGCTGCATTACAACGGCGACGTGAACGAAGCGAGGGACCTGGCAAGCCGCGCAACGGCCACATCGCCCGACATCGCCGCTTACCACGACACGCTCGGCCATGCGTATCTGAAGCTTGGCGACCGCTCCAAAGCGATTGACAGCTTCCAGGCCGCGAGCAGGCTTGATCCGACCAACATCGACACGTTGCTTGCCCTTGGCAACGCGCTGCTGGATGACAAGCAACTCGACAAGGCCGGCGGGGTCGTCGATCAACTCAGGCAGTTCGCTCCCGGCGCATTCAGCTCCGCGCAGACCAAGGGGTTGGCCTCGCTGCGAGAACGTCTGCGAGCCCCGGCCGAGCGAGCCGACGGGCGATAGTGGTCACGCGACGCAACGCCCACCCCAAGCCGTCGGAATCATCCGGCGGCTTTTTTGACGCGCCGTTTTATCACACTCTTGCTGTTCAATAGCTTTCACAACAGGAAAAAGCAAAAAAAACGGTGCAAAATCGGCCCATAATAACCAGCGCCGTAGCGTATTTTTTGGTTGGGTGAATGCGTCATCATGGCATGGTGCAACCCCACTTTTGTCGCAAGCCCAATATTTAGTTTCCTGATGATGCTGTCGCCCGCAAAATATGGCACTTGGCATTGTCTTTGCAGGGGCGACGCGCACGATGCTTAATCCATTTGTGAGCTTCGGATCACTTGGGCATGGGATGACGTCTGTTCCGAAAATAGGTCTTGCGTGACGATAAGAACTACGTAAAATGTGCTTGAAGTATGCCGACTGGCATATCGCACCAGTGGGTAGTCTGGACATCGAATGCCTCGTACTCGCCGAGTTGAATAACTCGCGGTAGAAAGGGGATGATGTAGCGAACACGTGTGAGCTTTGGTGTGGGTAGATGTATGCGACCGGCCCAATGCGCGAGAGTTGATCTCGCGGGGTCGTGAGCCAAGTGAGCATGTGGGTTAAATTGTCCACTCGTTGTGGACATGTTTGCGACGGTGAATGAGATTCAGGTGATTGTCGGTTCGCGGATGGCCATTGAAGGCCGGATGAGTGAATGGACGGCGACCTGTCTCAGTCATGCAAACGCATGGAATTCGCAGTCGTGAATGGTGGTGCCCTTGGGTAGGAGTTGAAGAGGCCCTCAATTGGACGAGGGCTAAAGGTCAGGAGGTTCTCAATGATTTCGTCATGGTTAAAGAATGCTTCATTCGCAGCCGCGGCCAGCGTGGCCGTCTTCGCGATGGGCACATCCGCAGCGGACGCCGGTTCGTTGCAACTGGGTAATTCGGGATGGACGGCCAACTGGACGTCACCGGACTTGGCGCTGGCCGTTGACTTTGAAAGCAACGACACGGTGTATCTCGAGAAGTTCGTCACGTTCCGTGAATCGAGCTTCAACGAGTCCGGCGAGTTCATCGATCCGGTCGTCATCACGTTCCAGCAGACGTCCGCCAATGCCAAGTCTTACATCACGCTCAACGATGAGATTGTGGTGAACAAGACCGGCACGGACTGGACGGGCTTCAAGTTCACGTTGCTCAGCGGGCAGAGCGACGACGTTCAAAGCGTCGTTTTCGATGTCACCAAGAGCAACATTGGCGGCAGCGGCGGTTTCACCATCGATCCGTTCACGCAGCATGACTACAGCCAGGGCAATACGATCCTGACGGTGGGCGGCGGCGTGGTTCCCGCGGGTCCGGTTGGCGCCAACGTCTGGGAGCCGGGTTCAGTGGCCGGTGGACTGGTGATCGACACCAACCACAGCGACGTGTTCACCCTCAAGGAACAGCCGCTGATTGGTGGTCCGACCCCGCCCCCGATTCCGCTTCCGGCGGCCGCGTGGACGGGCTTGAGCGGTCTGGCGGGGCTTGCCCTCGTCGGTTCGCGAAAGCAACTGCGTCGTCTCTTCGCCTGATGATGGCGTGACGAGCCAGGTCTTTGCAAGCAAGTACCGCGAGGGTTGAGGCAACTCAACCCTCGCTTTCTTGCGCGCATGGGTTGGCGGTGGAGGCGGATGGTCCTGCTCAAATACCGCGTGAGGGGATTGGCTCTGTGGCAATGACGACGATGCTTTTGGGGGAGGTGGGGCAGTGGTTCTGGCAGATGCCGCAACCGATGCACCCTTTTTCGATGACGTGAATCCGGTTGTGTTGCAGGGTGATCGCGGCCGTTCCCAGTGGGCAATCGTCCAGGCAGATTTGGCAGGCATCGACGCTTGAATCAATCGTACGAAGGCAGGTTGAAGCGTCCCATCGCGCCGTCCCCATGTTGATTTCCACCAGCGGGGTCGGGACAAGCGCTCCAGTCGGGCAGGTGTGCATGCACTGAAGCCCGGAACAGACGACACATGGCATGGCGTCCACGTCGATGTAGGGCGTTCCGCCGGCGATATTCGTTGACGAATCGATCTTGATCGCGTCGGCCGGGCAGACGGCAACACAATCGCCGCAACGCGAGCAGGTGTCGGCGAAATCCTTTTCGTTCAATGCGCCCGGCGGGCGAAGCAGCGTCGCCGGCGCGGCCGGGCGGTCGATGTCGGATCGTGTGGATGCGGTGCCCGATGGAATCGGCCGCGGCGGCACTTGCAAGGGTGTAGGCCTGGCGGGCGCTGGTGGCATGCCGATCTGATCGAGTTGCTCCATCGCCTGTTGAAGTGGTCCCACGGTCCGGGACAGGGGCTTGAGCAGCTCGCGCAATCCCTCGCGGAAGAAGCGTCGGCGATTGAACTTGCTGTCGTCGGCCATTGTTTTAATCCCGCTCAATGCAAAAGATGCCGCACTTCATTCATCTTTTCCATAGGATTTCTAACACGGATGATGATGCGGATACAGCCCTTGAGTGAGAACGGATGAAAATAGAATACGAATCCTGATCGTTTCTGAGAAAAAACTTGACTTGTACCAGTGGCAGATGTATGTTAAAATTCACCGATTGGCGATTTGCCAGTAAATCGAAATCATTTTCGTGTGTTGGTGCCACTTTTTATCAACTTTGTGAGGGCGCATAGGAAATTGTGGAAGGAGAAAATGTGATGCCATGCTCCGCACATATCAAATCAACCTTGTTGGCGGCGGTTGTGGGGGTTGCTGCGGGTAGTGGAGCGTTGCCAGTGATGACGGGAATCTCCCACGCAGCGGATATTACGACCGGGCTTGTGGGTCACTGGGGCTTTGAGGAAGGGACGGGATCGGTCAGCACGGCCGATACCGCGACGTCCGGCTCGATTACCGACACCGCGACATTTATGGGTACGCTGAAGCCGAGCTACGTCACGGGGCGAGTCGGGTCTTACGCCCTTGATCTGACCGCCAGCAACTCAACCTATCTCTCTGTGAATGCCAGCACCGATTTAGCCATCAAGGGACCATACACCATTTCAGGCTGGTTCAACCTCGCCCATCAGCCAAATGTGGATGGCAACGTCAATCCCGGCCTGTTCAATACTCGCGACGGCAGCCTCAGCAACAACTTTGATCTTCAAATCGTCAAGAAGGATCCTAATAAGCCCACAGCGGCTTGGACCGGCTTGCATGGCGATATCGGATATGGCGCGGGTTGGCTCAATACGACAGCCAACTACAACACCACCATCTCACCCAATACATGGTACATGGTCGCCTACGCGGTGCAGGCTGGCGAAGCTCGTATCTTTATCGACGGCGCAAAAGTAGCAACGATTACACTACCAACGGGCAACGTGGACCCAAGCAAAGATGTGCCGCAACTGATGGCTTCAAACAGTCACCTGCTTATTGGTCAGGGCGCCGGGGCAGATGGCAAACATCTGCCCGGCTCGGTGGACGATGTCCGAGTCTACAACCGATCACTTGCGGATGCCGATGTGTTGGCGCTGTACACCGCCAGCGTCCCCGCGCCCGAACCAGGCAGCGTGGGATTGCTCCTGGGGGCTGGCGGGCTGGCGATGTTGAAGCGGCGGAGACGGGGGTTGATCGTCTGATTTCAGTATGAGTGGCGCCTATCCGCCACCGACCATGTTGGAGAGAAAAGACCATGCTAAAAGAACATATATCCGCGGTTTGCATACTGGGCGCGGCCGCTGCCGGGCTGTGCACGACGACGAACGCGGATGCGGGGGTGATCGCGTATTGGCGATTTGAGCCGGGGGCGTTGACCACGGACTCGTCGGGCCACGGACATACATTGACGAACTCAGGCGCAACGACCAGCGTCAGCATCCCTGGTGTGACGGTGTTTGACGGCGACGGCGGATCAAACGCCAATACGGGCAGCGTCAGCTTCAACGGAACCAGCAACTCGATGCAAACGGCCGCGACCCTTGATCTGAGTGGCGCCAGCGAACTGACGATCGAATGGTTCATGAAGCCCACGAGCGCCACATCGGCGGCTGGCCAGATGATCTTTGAGCACTCGGAAAACGGGAATAATCATGACGGCGCGATTCGTTCGTACATCGACAGTACGGGGCTGCTGAAGACCTCTCAATACGCAGGCAGCAGCAAATATTACGGGAGTAATACGAATGATATTGACCCCACGCAGTGGACGCACTATGCCGTGACGATGGATCGCTCTCTCACAGGCGCGGCCGAGCGCATTAAAGTCTATGTCGATGGCGTGGCTGCCGGCACATATGTACAGACTGGAAATCCAACAAACGATCCCGCCTTTATTAACTACGTTCTATATATCGGCGCCCGCAACGCGAACAGCTTCTACTACAAGGGGCTCATCGATGAGATGCGCATTTCCGATCAGGTGCTGACGCCCAGCCAATTTCTGTCCATTCCCGAACCCGCGAGCGAGGGATTGCTGCTGGGCGTTGGCGCGATGGCGGCGTTGAAGCGTAGGAGAGCCGGCGCGCGACATTGAGCCATCACTTCAGGGGGCAGGCGCGGAAAATACGGCGCACAGGCGGCGGGGGACACACCATGATGCCCGGCATGTATAATGCCCCGGCATGAATGAATCCGTGGACGTGCTTGTGCGGTTGGGCGATGGGACTTTGCGCGGGCGGGCCAGGGAGGGGATTGCACGATACCTGGGCATCGCATATGCCGCGCCGCCGGTCGGCGGGCTGCGATTCATGCCTCCCCGGGCGCCTGCTGGCTGGGAAGGCGTGCGCGAGGCGGATCGCTTTGGCCCGGCGGCGATGCAGGACTTGGTTGACCCGTCGGGGAGCGTCCCAATCAGCGAAGACTGCCTGACGCTCAACGTCTGGTCGCCGGTGGACACCGAGAAGGCGCCGGTCCTCGTGTGGCTTCACGGCGGCGCGAATGTGAGTGGCCGCGCGTCCGATCCATCCTGCGATGGATCCGCCTTTGCGCGAGACGGCATCGTCTGCGTCACGGTGAACTACCGTCTGGGCGCACTGGGGTTTCTCGACCTCTCGTCCATGCTCGGCGAAGCGTACGCCACCAGCGGCAACATCGGGTTGCAGGATCAACTGGCCGCTTTGCAGTGGGTGCGGCGGAACATCGCCTCTTTTGGGGGCGATCCCCATCGTGTCACGCTCGGCGGGCAATCCGCCGGCGCCAAGGATGCCTGGGCGCTGGCGGGGTCGCCGCAGGCAAAGGGCTTGTGTCAGGGTCTGATTTCCCACAGCGGCAGCGGGCACACCGCGTATTCCAGGGAGCAGGCCGCCGATGTCACACGGAGGTTTCTGGAACTGGCCGGGCTGACTTGTGAACAAGCAGGGCGGCTCCGGACTCTTTCCACGGCGTCCATTCTGGACGCACAACGGAGGTTGCTGTCGAGCCATCCCACGGCATTTCCTTTCCGCGGGGTTGTGGATGGTGTTTTTCTTCGACGGACGCCGATCCAGGCAGTTGCGGAGGGGGCGGTGCGTGGCATTCCGATTCTTTTGGGGACCACCGCCGATGAGAGCCGCGCGTTTTTCTCACCTGAGGATGTGCCGCGGCAGCTTGGAAAGGGCGTGGCGCATCTGGACGGTGCAGGGGTGGAGCTGATGCGGCGGGCGTATGCCGATGGGCTGGCCGATCTGCCGGAGGCTGATCGCCTTTTTCGATTATTGACGGCCGAGCTTTACTGGATTCCATCGGTCCGCCTGGCCGAGGCTCAGACCCGCGACGGGGGGGATGCGTGGATGTATCGCTTCGATCGACCGGATACGGCAGGGCCACTCAAGGGCTTTGCGGCGCATGCCTGCGATTTGCCCTATGCGTGGAACCACCATTCGCATGATGTGGCGCAAGACCCCGCCTCATTGCGCCACCGCATGCACGAGGTGTGGGTTCAGTTCATCAAGCGAGGCCGGCCGGGCGATGAACTGGGGGCGTGGCCAACCTATGGCGAGCGACAGACGACGCTCATCATCGGTGAATCGACGTCGCTTGCCGATGACCCGCGCCGAACCGAGCGTCTGCTGTGGGAGGGGCGGTTATAGAAGAGATTCGGCACGGTAATGTCGGGCGGACAAAAAAGTTGATCTTCCGTGACGGCAGCCTCGGCGTTATGCTTCAGTCCAGTTGCATCGAGTTGCACGGGCGGCCAACCCAAACGTCCTGGTCGCGTTGTGGGTGATTGCGGTTCGTCTACCTGTGTCCGGTTTACTTCGACCCTTTTTTGGAGCCTTCACGACTATGCTTCATTCGTCACGGTTGTTATTCACGATGCTGGTTCTGGGCATTTTCATTTTCATGACCGGCTGCGCGCCCGATCGATCGGCATCGCCCAGCCGGGATGGGAATCGAAATGCGAATTCGCCAGTCACGGAACCAAGCCACGATGCGCCCCCGCGGTCGCCGGCGTATTGAGGCGCGGCGTGTGGGGGCGATCCGTGTGGGAAACGGGGGGATTGCGTTGCCGTGGCTATGGGTGGGCTGGCTGGGTTGATGGGGGCGGTTGAATCTTGATTACTTTTTGCTGCGTGAATCGGCGAGCGGTCAGTGCGTCGGTGAAGGTGATCTTCACGGTCAATTCATCATGCGTGGGCGTGGTTTGCCACGGGCACGTCAGCACATAGCAATTGAGGAGCGAACCGTACCAGTTCTTCCCCGCATCCGTCAGCGGAAATGACCAGTCGCCGATTTTCTGATTCCCTTGTCTGGCGAGATCGAACAGCTCAACATCAAACGCGCCGGCGGCTTTCAGCGAGTCGCCATTTCCATCAAACGGCGTGACATAGACCTTGATCCCCTCGTCGCCGGCTTTGGCGGGATCGAGATCCGCGCCGCCGGTCAGGCGTCCGATGTTGAACCCGTGAACGGTGAAGAGCTGGCCGAGCCGCTTTTCGGGGAGGAGGGGGACGGTGGTGCGTGATTCGCGCAGGCCGGAGATCGTCGCCTCGTCGGCCGCGTGAGTCCGGCGGAGGGTGTCCAGTTCATCTTGAAGGGTTTGATTTTGCTTGCGCAGCTCAATGTTGGCTTTGTCAGGGGTGGTGCATCCACCGGCCAGCAAGAGCAAGCCCGCCGCCACGAGGGGCAAAGCCCCCAGCCGCGCGCCGGTCAGATGATGAAGGATTCGATTCGGCAATCCCGGTTTTCTCCAACCTTGGTCTGTCCTTCGCGCAACCCAACATCGCCGTCGCGCGCAGTGTTTCGATCCTACTTTACGGCTTCGTCGTCATCGTCGTCGCGCTTGGCGCGCGTGGTGATCGGCGCGGTTTCAAGGATCCGATCCGCGCATCCATATTCAACGGCCTCTTCGGCAAAGAGCCATTTGTTGCGGTCAAAGTCGCGGTGTATCTGCTCGCTGGACTTGCCGATGTATTCTCCCATCATCTTGTACATCCGGTCGCGCAGCCGCAGCATGTGCGCCGCTTCGATGCCCAGGTCGGTCGCCGGGCCTTGCATGACGCCGCCGATGAGGGGTTGGTGGAGCATGACCTGCGAATTGGGGAGAACGGAGCGTTTTCCCTTCGTGCCGGCCGTCAGCAGAAAGGCGCCCATCGACGCGGCGAGCCCGATGCAGGTGGTGGCGACATCGCATCGGAGGTAGTTCATGGTGTCGATCATCCCCATCCCGGCCGACACGCTGCCGCCGGGGGAGTTGATGTAGAGCTGGATGTCGCTCTTGGGATCGTCGTTGGAGAGGAAGAGCATCTGGGCGATGATGATGTTCGCCAACTCATCGGTGATGACGCCTCCGACCATGATGATCCGGTCCTTGAGCAGTCGGGAGTAAATGTCGTAGGCGCGTTCACCACGGCCGGACTTTTCAATGACGATGGGGACAAGTTGGTTATTCATAGTGCAATCGTGGGTCAGGGATCAGCGAGTCTCACCGCCGCGCGGACGTTCGACAATTTGTAGTTCGTTTCCCTCGGGGTCGCGGAAGCTGATCAACTTCCCGCCGCCCAGGGCGTTCACGACTTCGCCGAGGAAAGTCACACCGGCTTCCTTCAAGGCATTGTATGCGGCGTCGAAATCATCGACACGAAACGCCAGATGGCGCAATCCCGGCGCGAACCGCCCCACGCGTTCGGGCGCCAAGCCCTCATCGCGGATCGGCATCAGTTCAATCATCGCGCCACCCGGCGCGTGGTCGTAGCCGACGATCGCGCATGGCGGGTCGATGGTTTTCGCCACGACGCACATTCCCAGCCACCGGCAATACCAGTCGGTCTGGCGAAGCACATCGCGGCAGGCGATCGCGGGATGATCAATTCCAGTGAACATAAAACGTTGATGGCCGGACGAGGGCGTCCATTCGAAAGCGGAGGCGCGCCATCCGTCCACCAATCCTCAGGGGTTTATTTGGGTTTGTTCGCATCCGCGGCGCCAACCGAGGCGGCCGAGTCTTCGCCGAGCACCTCATCGCACAAGCCGTACTCCACTGCCGCCTTGGCATCGAAAAAGCGGTCGCGTTCGCTGTCCTCGCGGATGCGCTCCTCGGTCTGTCCGGTGCAATGCGACATGATCTTGATCAGCGTGCTCTTGGTTTTGAGAATCTCGTCGGCCTGGATTTCGATGTCCGCCGCCTGACCATAGACCCCGCCGAAGGGTTGGTGGATCATCACCTTGGCGTTGGGCAGGATGTAGCGTTTGCCCTTCTTCCCGGCCATGAAGACCACCGCGCCGCCGCTCTCGGCGCGCCCGATGCAGTAGGTGGCGATGTCACAATTGAGAAACCGCATGATGTCATACATCGCCAGGGTGTCATCGACGACACCGCCGGGGCTGTTGATGTAAAAGTTGATGTCCGCTTCGCGTTTGACGCTCTGAAGATAGAGCATTTGCATGATGACGCGGCTGGCGGTCACATGGTTGATCTCGCCGACGAGGAACACGACGCGGTTTTCCAGCAGCATTTCCTCAAGGGTCATCTCGCGGTAGCGGTTGTATCCCCCGCCGCCTGGCCCGCCGGGCATCGCCATGGGCATGGAGATCGGTCCGCGTCCGGGGACGATGGTTGGGGTGGACAATTGGCCGGAGTCAGCCGGTTGGGTGTTGAGGTATTCGACGGCACGTGAGAGCAGCCGCGGGTCGATTTTCCGTGGGTTCAGTTCAAGCATGCGCTTCCTTCTATTGATTCATGAAATCCCAAGCGTGTGGGATGGTACGCCCCTCCGGCGCGAGCGTCAAATTGGCCGGGTCGGCTTTTGCATGCCGACGGCGGCAGGATGCGACGGCTTACTTACTTGCCGGGAAAAAACGTGAACGCTTCGAAAAGTCCGTCGCCGCTGTTCGTCAATTCCACGCCCGCCAGGGCCGCCGCATGGGGAATGAAAAACTCGTCGCCCGCCTTTACCCGCCTGCCGTTGAGCGTGCCGGCGCCTTTCCAAATCCAGAGCACGCACGCGCTGGCTTCCTTGTGGGTGAGGGTCGAATTGATCCTCACTCGATTGCCGCCGAACTTGACGCATTTTTCGAGTGGGAAAATCGACGCGACTTCATTGCCGCGCGTCATCGAAAGCCGTTGGGGGGCAAGGCGGTTGTCCGAGAGCGTGCCGACGGCCCGTGACAGTTTCCAATCGACCAGGGCAAACGCTTCGTCGAGGCTCTTAAACCCCGGATGAATCTGCTGCGGCGGCATCAGCTTGCCGGCGGCGTGCGTTTCCATGAGCGTGTACACATCCGACGGCTGCTGAATCTCGAGCGTGAGGGCGCTGCCGGGACGGTGGGGCACGCCGGCCGGGACGAAAAAACCTTCGCCAAGGCATTGATAAAAGGAAGGGGACAACTCCAGCGCCGCTTCCCGTCCGTGCTTGACGGCCGACACCAGATCCTTCGCCTTCACCCCCGGCAGCAGCCCGGCGTGGGTGTAGGGCATCGGTCCCTTGGGGGCATCAAGAAAGTAATAGGCTTCATCCTTGCCCAGGCGATGCCCCTTGAAATGCGCGGGCATCGTCTTGACCTGCCGATCCGTCGCGTGAATGTGAAAAACGATCGGTTCGCCGGGATCGAGCACCTTCACGAGGCAGCGGAACTCGGCGCCATGACGTTTGACGAGTGCGTCACCGAGCAATTCCTCCGGCGCCAGCTTCACCGCGTCGCGGAGAGACACTTCTTCAACGGCGTCGGCGAGCATCGACAGCCCGCCGCTGGGCATCGGCGGGGGGTTGATCGCCTCCACCGACGAACCAATCCACCGCTCCGGGATGAACTCGGACGGGCGGCGTTTGAGCTTTTTCTGGTTGAGGCGGTTGAGATCGGGGTAGAAGCGGTGAATGAAAGTGGGGGTTAATTTAAGCACGCCGCCGTGGCGGTTGATGAGGGATCGAAGCTGCGTTGAGTTCATGGGTGGAACCAATTCCATTATGCGGACAAGCTCTCTACGGGGTCGAGGACTGGTGCGTTGATTTCCTGGTGCATTTTCCACATCGCCCACAGGGAGGCGAACCCGACGTAGAAGTATCCGCCTGTGAAAATGAGTATGAAGGGGAGGCTGGTGCAGCCGGAGTTAGCCGACCCCGTGCGCAGGCCGC